>NZ_JCBCUW010000049.1:0-42738 GCF_059862525.1 Pseudomonas sp. MF08875 | reverse complement strand
GATGACCTGAAGCTCCGCGCTGTCGAAACCTACATAACTCTTTGTTTACCAAGGAGTTTTCCGTTTCGACTGCGCTGGAAGTGGGGCGAATTATAGACAGATATAAATCGCCGTCAACCGTTAATTCAGGTTTTCTATCAATACAGAAGCATCGCAAACAATCTTAGCTCTCGGGAAGTGCGCACTATATTGCTCATTCCTCTAGATTTGAGCATCATACACCTCGTATTACCCCCCCTACAGGATGGCGCGACATCATGACCAGCCCTCAACGCAGCCTCGCCTCCACCCTGTTCCCGGTTGGCCTGCTATTAATAGCCATGACTTCCATCCAGTCCGGTGCGGCCCTGGCCAAAAGCATGTTTCCCGTGGTCGGCGCACAAGGCACCACGACGCTGCGTTTGATCTTTGCCAGTTTCATCATGCTGCTGCTATTGCGCCCTTGGCGTGCCAAGTTAACCTTTGCATCCTTGCGCACAGTGATCGTGTATGGCGTCGCACTGGGAGGGATGAACCTGCTCTTCTATATGTCACTGCAAACCGTCCCGCTGGGAATCGCGGTGGCGTTAGAGTTCACCGGGCCGTTGGCGGTCGCGATCTTCGCCTCACGCCGTGTCCTGGACTTTCTCTGGATAGCCCTGGCGATCCTGGGTTTGCTGTTGCTCATTCCCACAGGCGAGACCCGCGGTGGGATTGACCTGCTCGGCGCAGGCTACGCATTGGCCGCCGGAGTGTGTTGGGCGCTCTATATTCTGTTCGGGCAAAAGGCTGGGGCAGACAATGGCGTTCAAACCGCAGCCCTGGGGGTGATGATCGCCGCACTGGTTGTCAGCCCCATCGGCATTGCGCATGCGGGCGCAGCGCTGTTGACACCCGCCCTGATGCCCGTTGCGCTAGCGGTCGCTATCCTGTCTACCGCCCTGCCCTACACGCTGGAAATGGTCGCTTTGACCAAAATCCCCACCAGGACCTTCGGTACCCTTATGAGCATCGAGCCCGCCATCGGCGCGCTATCTGGACTGCTGTTCCTGCATGAACACCTTTCCCTGACGCAATGGCTGGCAATCCTGTGCATTATTCTTGCTTGCGTAGGGGCAACGACGACTATACGCAGGGAACCCCACGTCGTTGTTGCACGCGATTGAGTCTGATTTGACGAAGCTCTGGCATTTACCGCTCAATTAGGCCATGTTTAGCCGCAACCCGGTGTAAGCCATGGATTTTTTCGCAAGGGATAGCTTCAGTTGGCATATAGCGCGGATAAAGCCAGGCTCAGGGCCCGCTGCGAAGCAAGCTATAAGGAAGGGAATGAAACACGTTTTGATACTGCTAGCAGTACTGGCGATTGCGGGCTGCGCCGCGACGTCTAAAACCTCGGTCAAACACGGCAAGAAAGGCGTGCATATCAACTGCTCTGGCCTGTCCTCCTCGTGGGACAAGTGCCACACCCGCGCCGCCAACTCCTGCGGGGCAAAAGGCTATAAGGTCATCGCCAAGTCAGGGGACTCCGTGGAAGAACCGGGCGACTACCTCTTTGGCCTCAATCCGGCGGGCTACACCAGCCGAAGCATGATCGTGATCTGCAAGTAAGCACTCACTCGTCGGCTTGACGGGCAACCTGACGCCGGATTTGCAGACGATTGGTCGTCAACACGGTGTTTTGCAACGCTGGATCGACCATCATCCGCGCAACCACCAGCGCGCCCACGCATTGCGAAAGAACAGCCCAAGCCAAACTTTCGCTTTCCAGGGTACGAGCCCAGTTCTCGTGCAAGCGACAAATCCATTCCTGGGCCCGCAGTCGCACCTCAACATCAGACCGGGCAATCTCAGCCCCCAGCGCCGGCAAAGCACACCCAACCTCTGGCTTTTTAACGTGGGCCATGCTCAGGTAATGGTTCAGGCAACGCTCCAGCCGTTCCAGGCTCTGTTCGCCCTCACCACTTAACCGCTCAAGGCTATGCCGCAGTTCGCGCTCGACAATCGCGCCGAACAATTCGTCCTTTGACGAAAAGTGGCTGTAGAACGCCGCACCGCTAAGGCCGATGGCTTTCATCAAGCCATCGACGCCCACGGTAGAAAAGCCCTCTTTCTTGGCCGAGAGCGCACTGCTGGCCAGTAACCGTTCCCGGGTTTCCTGCTTGTGGCTTGCTGAATAACGCATGGCTTCCCCTCTGGCTGTCCATCTTGACGCAGTCGAAATCGTAGCATAACGTTCGTTTGGCTAACGACCGTTAACCAAAGAGAGAGGCGCTCCATGACCACGGCGATCAACAATAAGAAAGTGGTGCTGGTAGTAGGTGCGGGCGATGCAACCGGCAGCGCTATCGCCCAGCGATTTGCCCAGGAAGGTTTTATTGCCTGCGTCACTCGGCGCAGCGCGGGCAAACTGCAACCCTTGATCGACGCCATCCACGCAAGCGGCGGCCAGGCCCACGGCTTTGCCTGCGATGCACGCAAGGAAGATGACGTCATTGAGTTGATCGAGCACATCGAGAGCCAGATTGGCCCAATCGAGGCGCTGGTCTTCAACATCGGCGCCAACGTGCCGTGCAGCATCCTCGAAGAAACCGCACGCAAATACTTCAAGATCTGGGAAATGGCCTGTTTTTCAGGCTTTCTCAATGCCCGGGAAGTGGCCAAGCGTATGGTCACTCGCCAACGCGGCACCATCCTGTTCACCGGAGCAACCGCGGGGCTTCGCGGCGCGGCTGGGTTTGCCGCGTTTGCCGGGGCCAAACACGGGATCCGCGCACTGGCCCAAAGCATGGCCCGGGAATTGGGGCCGCTGAATATTCACGTCGCCCATGTGGTAGTCGATGGCGCCATCGACACCGATTTCATCCGCGACAACTTCCCGCAAACGTACGCCCTCAAGGACCAAGATGGCATCCTTAATCCACAGCACATTGCCGAGAACTACTGGTTCCTGCACAGCCAGCCGCGGGATGCCTGGACCTTCGAACTCGACCTGCGGCCCTGGAGCGAGCGCTGGTAACCCGACCATCACGACCATCAGAGGCTAACAACATGAGCAAGACGCTCGAATTCTTCTTCGACCTCGGCAGCCCCGCCACTTACCTGGCCTACACTCAACTCCCCGAACTCTGTGCCCAAGCAGGGGCCGAGTTGGTTTACCGCCCGATGCTCCTGGGAGGGGTGTTCAAGGCCACCGGCAATGCTTCACCCGTGACCATTCCAGCCAAGGGCCGCTACATGCTCCAAGACCTCGGGCGCTATGCGCAGCGCTATGGAGTCGCGCTCAACTTCAACCCGAATTTTCCCATCAACACACTGCTACTGATGCGCGCCGCAACCGGCGTGCAACTGCGTCAGCCCGAGCGCTTTATTGAGTTCATCGATTGCCTGTTCAAGGCGCTGTGGGTGGACGGGCGCGACCTGAACGACCCGGTAGCGCTTAGCGCAGCGCTGGCCGAGCGCCATTTCAGTACCGATGAAATCCTGGCCTTGAGTAACGACGAAGAAGTGAAAGCTTTGCTCAAGGACACTACCGAGCAGGCCATCCGGCGTGGAGTCTTTGGTGCACCGAGCATGTTCGTCGGTGACCAGTTGTTCTTCGGCCAGGATCGTTTGGACTTTGTGCGTGAAGCGTTGGCTTGAACCAGTGGCCGCCGTACGCAAGTGACGGCGGCCCTTGATATCAAATGGCCTCGGTGCGCTCAATCAACCACGCCAACGCCGCCCCCTCCACCAACGGGCGCAAACGCTGGCGCACTTGTTGGTGATAGTCGTTGAACCAGTCGCGCTCTTCCTGAGTCAGCAATGACGGCTCAAGGCAGCGGGTGTCGATGGGGCACAGGGTCAAGGTTTCGAACTTTAGGAATTGGCCGAACTCGCTGGTATCAGCTTCGCGGTTAAGGGCCAGATTTTCGATGCGCACGCCCCAGCGGCCAGGGCGATAGGTGCCCGGTTCGATGGAGGTAATCATCCCCACTTGCATGGCGGTGTGCGGTGCGGGGGCAGCCTGGTAGGCGATGACCTGCGGGCCTTCGTGGACGTTGAGGAAGTAGCCCACGCCGTGGCCCGTACCGTGGCCGTAATCCACGCTTTCGGCCCAGATCGGCGCGCGGGCGATGGCGTCGAGCAACGGCGACAGGATGCCTTTGGGAAACCGGGCCCGGGACAAGGCAATCACGCCCTTGAGCACGCGGGTGCAATCGCGCTTCTGCTCCTGGCTCGGTGTGCCAACCGGCACCATGCGCGTGATATCGGTGGTACCGCCCAAGTACTGGCCACCGGAGTCGATCAGCAGCAAACCGTCCCCTTCGATCACCGCGTGTTCTTCTTCGGTTGCGTGGTAGTGCGGCATCGCACCATTGGCATTGAAAGCCGCAATGGTGTTGAAGCTCAGCGACACATAGCCCGGACGCCGCGCCCGGGCGGCGGTCAGTTGTTCGTCGATGGTCAACTCGGTAATGCGCTGCCGACCCCAAGCCGCTTCCAGCCAGGCGAAGAATTCGCACAGGGCCGCGCCGTCTTGCTCCATGGCCTGACGAATATGCTCGGCGTCGGCCTGGCTCTTCTGCGATTTGACCAGGGTGGTCGGGTTCAGGCCTTCGACCAATTTGACGGCGCTGTCCAGGTTATCCAGCAGGCCTACGGTCACCCGCGCCGGGTCCACGTGCAGGCTCGCCCCAGCCGGCAGCGCGCTCAAGGCCACGGCCACCTCGCTGTAGTCACGAACGCTCACACCATCGCGCTCAAGCACGGCACGCAGCGAGCTGTCGACTTTATCCAGGGCCACGAACAACGTGGCCTGCTCTTGGCCGATCAAGGCAAAGGAGACGAACACCGGGTTGAACGACACGTCGGCGCCACGCAGGTTGAACAGCCAGGCGATGTCATCGAGGGTGGCGATAAAATGCCACTCGGCATTGGCGCTCTTGAGGCTCTGGCGCAACGCGGTGAGTTTTTCCACGCGGCTGACGGTGGCTTGTGGTGGCAGGTGTTGATAGATCGGCTGGCTGGGCAGAGCAGGGCGATCATCCCAGACACATGCCAGCACGTCGATATCGGTACGCAGGCTCGCGCCACGGGCAGTGAGTTTGCCGCCCAGAGTACGTGCCGCGGCCACGGCCATCACCGCGCCATCGACCGCCACCACCGCACCTTGCGGAGTTTGTTCCGCCAGCCAGTCCAACGGGCCGGGTTGCCCAGGCAAAAGCTTGACCAACTCGATACCGCTGTCCTTGAGTTCCTTGGTGGCCTGCTCCCAATAGCGGCTGTCGGCCCACACACCGGCGAAATCCTGGGTCACGATCAGTGTGCCCACAGAGCCATGGAACCCAGATAGCCATTGCCGCCCTTGCCAGTAGGCCGGCAGGTACTCCGACAAATGCGGATCGGCCGACGGCACCAGCAAGGCATGAATGCCTTCGCGGCGCATCTGTTCACGGGTGCGCGCCAGGCGCTGGGGGATCAAGGGCTGCGTGCTCATTACATCTCCTGCTTGTCACGGATCATTGTTATGGGTGGGCCTGCCCGTTCAAGGCGCGGTAACGGCCCAGAACGCGGGGGCACTGGCGATTGCCGCTTTTATCAGTAGAACAGCCTGGTCGATGTCCTGCTCGCAGGTGAAGCGCCCCAGGCTCAAGCGAATAGTGCGCCCGGCGGCGCGAGCATCATGGCCCAAGGCCAACAACACGTGGGACGGCGCATTGCTCGCCGAATTGCACGCCGATGTGGCGGAAAACGCGATGGACGCACTCAACGCCGCCGAATCGAACTCACCTTCATTAAAGGTCAGGCTCAAGGTATGAGGGATACGCTGCGCGGCGCTGCCGTTAAGGCGTACGCCGGCAAGTACCCTCAGTGGCCCGATCAGCCGTTCGTGCAGCGCTGCGATGCTCGCCGCTTCCTCGTCGAAAAACTCGGCGGCCAGAGCAAACGCCGCGCCCATGCCTGCGATCTGGTGCGTGGCCAGGGTGCCCGAGCGCAAACCGCCCTCATGCCCGCCCCCATGAATCTGCGCCTGCAGGCCCTGGCGCGCGCGTGGCCCGACATACAGAGCGCCAATGCCCTTGGGGCCGTAAATCTTGTGGGCGGAAAAGGACATCAGGTCCACCGCCCACTCCTTCAGGTCGATGGCAACTTTACCCGCACCCTGGGCCGCGTCCACATGCAGCAAGGCACCGTGCTCGCGCACGACCTGGCCGATGGCGGGGATGTCGTTGACAGTGCCCAACTCGTTGTTGACCAGCATCAGCGACACCAGGAAGGTGTCGTCGCGCAGCGCCTCGCGCACCGCTTGGGCAGTGATGAGGCCTTCGGCGTCGGGCGCTAGGTAAGTCACCGCAACGCCTGCCTCTTCGAGTTGGCGGGCGGTATCGAGAATGGCTTTGTGTTCGATCTGGCTGGTGACGACATGGCCGCCCGTAACACCGCGAGCCTGGGCCACGCCCTTGAGGGCGAGGTTATTGGATTCGGTTGCGCCGGAGGTCCAGACAATCTGCCCGGCCTCGGCGCCGATCAGGTCCGCGACCTGCTGGCGCGCGCGCTCGACCGTTTGCCGGGCCTGCTGGCCATAGGCGTGGGAGCTGGAGGCGGGGTTACCAAAATTTGCGTCAAACCCAAGACACTCAACCATGACTTGAATGACTCGCTCATCCACAGGGGTGGTGGCGGCATAGTCGAAATACAACGGGCGCTTATTCATGCTTCATGTCTCATAGAGCATATTCCGGGATCAGGTCGGCTCGTCACTGGAAATCTGGCGAGGGGCCAAAACGGCAGGACGTCAGCAATACCTGATCGGATGCAGTTAAAGAAGAACGACTTCATTTAAAAGTGCGTAGGAACGCTCCTAAAGTTGAGCTTAACAGCCCCAGTGTTTATGTGGCGCCCATAAAAAAGCCCGACGCGAAGTCGGGCTTTCATCACGCACGAACCAGGCGTTAAACCTTGGCGCGGCCCTTGTAGGAGCCACCTTCGCGGGTGTCGATCTCGATCCAGTCGCCGATTTCAACGAAATCTGCAACGCTGAGCTCGGTACCGTTTTTCAGTTTGGCAGGCTTCATCACCTTGCCCGAAGTGTCGCCGCGAGCGGAACCTTCGGTGTAGTCAACCTGACGCACGATAGTGGTCGGCAGCTCTACGGAAACCAGACGCTCCTCGAAGAAGATCGCTTCGCAAACATCGGTCATGCCTTCTTCAACGAAAGGCAGAACGGCTTCGATGTCTTCGGCGTTCAGTTCGTACATGGTGTAGTCAGTGGTGTCCATGAACGTGTAGGCGTCGCCGCTGATGAAGGACAGGGTCGCTTCTTTGCGGTCGAGGATCACGTCATCGAGCTTGTCGTCGGCGCTGTAGACGGTTTCGGTCTTGTAACCAGTCAGCAGGTTCTTCAGCTTGGTCTTCATGATTGCGCTGTTACGACCGGACTTGGTGAACTCAGCTTTCTGAACCAGCCAAGGGTCGTTGTCGATACGGATGACCATACCGGGTTTCAGTTCTTTACCAGTTTTCATTACGAATATCCGAATTTGGATGGGATTTACAAAAATCAAGGCCGCGTATCATATCCAATTTCCCCGAAACTGCACCAGCGCCGCAGCAAGATCGGGCCGTGAGGCCTGTTCCAGACACCAGGCGCGGGCATGCTGCTGGAGTTCTGGCCAGTGTTTTTGTGCCCCGCGCCACGGGCCGGCCATGTCCACGCCCCCATTCCACGCCCGCCAGAGGTCGGCCAGGGCCTGCCCGGCGGCGGGCGAAAGGCCTTGGGTGTACAGGGCCAGGAAGGCTTCGAGCTTGTCCAGGTGGATGTCTTCTTCCTGCTGGTAGATGTGCCACAGCAGTGGCTTGCCCGCCCATTGCGCACGCACGAACGAGTCTTCGCCGCGCACGCCGTTGAAATCGCAGCACCACAGCAAGCGGTCGTAATCGTCCTGGGGAACAAATGGCAACACCTGCACCGTCAGGGCCTGGCGCTGCTGCACCGCGCCCACCGCCAGGGCCTCGACACCCAGCCAGCGCTGCACATCCCCCAGTACCCGCCCTTCGGGCACCAGCAGATGGGTGGGCGCGGGGTCTTGGGCCAAGGCGTCGAGCCAACTGGCCAAGCCGGTATTTTCATAGGCGAACAATGAGATCAAGCGGGCACCCGGCGTGGGAACAACCCCCAACCCCCGCAGAAACTCGGATTGGGCCTGCCCATCGCGCTGAAATGCCGCACAACGCTCCAGCAACCCGGCCTCGCGCAGCAAACCGCCAGTACCGGCCTGAAACCCGGGGAAGAAGAAGAACTTCTGTACCTGTTTGTACTTCACCGATGGCAAACCGTGGCAACCGATTACCCAGGGCTCGGCGCTCAGGTAGTCGAGGTTGAGCCACAACGGTGTGGGTTGCCTTGCGGCCATGGCGTCCATGTAGGCCGCCGGCAATTGACAGGCGAATGCGGCAATCACCACGTCCGCCGCGTCGGTGGCCGACCACTCGGCGGCCCAGTGCCGCACCTCGACACCCTGCTGCACCTGCTGCTCGGCCTGCACATCAATGGCCGGGCACAAGCGCTCGAAAGCGCGCAGGTCATCGACCCACAGGCGCACAGCGCAGGGGTGTTCGGCCACCAGTTGCCGGGCCAGGCGCCAGGTCACGCCGATGTCGCCGTAGTTATCGACGACGCTGCAAAAAATATCCCAGCGGGCTTTCATTGCGGGCTCCCTGTGGCGAAAAGCTCGATTGTCCGCATAAATGCCACCGCGCAGAAGGGCCGTGGCCGATTAATCTGCACCGGGCCTGTGCGACAATCGCCGCCATGCCCGATCAAGCCGCCATTAGGAGGCCACCATGCCTTACCGCTCTCGCTCGCGCCTTGTACCGCACCTGCGCTTGAGCCTGTCCATCGCCCTGGGCCTATGGTTGGGCTTTTTAGCCATTGCCCTGACCTGCTGGCTGGCCTCGCGCTTTGTCTTCAGCGCACAACTGGCACCCGTCAGCCGCGCCGTCGAGCAGTTGGCCCAGCCGCCCGTGGTGCAGGCCCCGGCCAGCAACCCGATGTTCGAGCAATACCAGGAAAACCTGCGCCGCAACGAGCAGCGTCAGGCCCTGGACAACGGCCGCAGCGATGCGCGCAACCTGGCCAACCCCAAGTGCCAGTTCTGGCTGCAACAAGACCAGACCGCCCCCAGCGACAAGAGCCGGGCCAATGTCCTGCAATTTTGTGATTGAGCATGAATAAGCACAGCGTCCACGCCCTGATCCTCGACAAACTCCAGGCCGATCTCGACATCGCCCAGCGCGCCGCGCAGACCGCCTACGAAACCGCCACACACGAAGAAAACATCGCCGAGAACAAATACGACACCCTGGGCCTAGAGGCCTCTTACCTGGCGGCCGGCCAGGCCAAGCGCGTGGAGGAAATCCGCCAGGCCCTGGCGTTGTGCCAGAACATGGCCCTGCGCCCTTATGACGAGAGCACCGGCATCCAGGTCGGCACCCTATTGGGGCTGGAGGATGAGCAGGGGCGCCAGCAGTGGCTGTTTCTTGCCCCCGATGGCGCGGGCCTGAAGGTGCAACTGGTGGGGCAACCGATTACCGTCATCACCCCGCGCTCGCCCCTGGGCAAAAGCCTGTTGGGCAAGTTCGAGGGCGATGAGGTGGACATTAGCGTGGCGGGCGCTCGGCAACAGTTCACTGTCACCGAGGTGAAATAAACCGCGTTCTAGTGCACCGGCAACTCGACGCCGTCGAACAGTTCTTCCAGCTCCTGCTTGTTATGGCAGGCAATCGCCTTGGCCATCACTTCGCGGGTCAGGTGTGGGGCGAACTTCTCGATGAAGTCGCACATAAAGCCCCGCAGGAAGGTGCCGCGGCGAAAGCCGATCTTGGTCACGCTGGACTCGAACAACTCGCTGGCGTCGAGTACCACCAGGTCATTGTCGAGCTTGGTGTCGACCGCCATTTTCGCCACGATGCCTACGCCCAGGCCCAGGCGCACGTAGGTCTTGATGACGTCGGCGTCAGCGGCGGTGAACACCACTTTGGGCGTCAGGCCACGATGGCTGAAGGCTTCGTCGAGTTTGGAGCGGCCGGTAAAACCGAACACGTAGGTGACGATGGGGTATTCGGCCAGGGCTTCGAGGGTCAGCTTGGGCAGCTTGGTCAGCGGATGGCCCTGGGGCACCACGACGCAGCGGTTCCAGCGGTAGCACGGCATCATCACCAAATCACCGAACAGCTCCAGGGCTTCGGTGGCGATGGCGAAATCCACAGTGCCATCGGCGGCCATTTCGGCGATCTGCATCGGCGAGCCCTGGTGCATGTGCAGCGCCACGTCCGGGTATTGCTTGATGAAGTTGCTGATGACCGGCGGCAGCGCATAACGCGCCTGGGTGTGGGTGGTAGCGATGGACAGGGTGCCCTTCTTCTCGTTGGAGAATTCCTGGGCGATCTGCTTGATGCTCTCGACCTTGCGCAGGATTTCGCCGGCGGTATTGATGATCCGCTCGCCGGCGGGGGTGACGCGCGTCAGGTGCTTGCCGCTGCGGGCGAAAACTTCGACACCCAGTTCGTCTTCCAGCAAACGGATCTGTTTGCTGATGCCCGGTTGCGAGGTGTAGAGGCTTTGGGCGGTGGCGGAGACGTTGAGGTCGTGGTGCGCCACTTCCCAGATGTAGCGCAATTGTTGGAGCTTCATATGTATCCCTCAAAGCAGATAAACGCCGCGGGCATCAGCGGCGGTATATAACTATAAGAATGGTTTGAAGAATAAATCTAGAACTTTTTTATCAAAGCCACATTTGCGTTTCACACATCGCTCTGGCGTCTGCGCTGCAATAACGGCACCAAATAAACCGGCACCCGGGACAACTGCAACACCCGCGCCGCCGTACGGCCCAAGGGCGTTTCCCCGCCCGCGCCGTGGCTGTGACTTCCTACGATCAACAAATCGACTTCAAGTTTCGACACCTGCTCCAGAATCACCTGCGAGGGATCCCCTTGCAGCACCCGGACCGAGCGTATCAGCGCCAGGTCCTGCTGCCCTTCCCCCAACTCTTCGCGAAAACTGTCGAGCACCCGTTGCTCGATACTGGCCATCACCGTACTCAGGCCTTCACTGTGAAACTCGTTCAGGGCCCGCTCGTCAAGATAGCTCTGCAGTACAGACTCAGCGAACAAGCCCATGGGCTCCACGGCGTGAACGACATGCAGGTCTGCCTTGAAGGTCCGGGCCAGGGCCAAGGCGTGTTGCAGCACAAGCGGTGCATACAAACCGAGGTCTGTGGCGTACAGCATCGAACGAATCATACGGCCTCCTCGCATGCCAACATGGCGCGGATTGACTCAGCTTAGCAGCGCCTCGGGGAGTGCGACGGGCCCTGCGCCCGCAGGTTCAAGGACGCGGTTCGTTGCTCACGCCATGGGGCACATGGCCGGTGGCAACCACCTCGCGGGCCAACTCGCAATGGCCAGCCTGGTCGTCGAAAAACACGTCGGCACCAAAGGCCTCCAGAAACGCCGACTTGGTCAACCCGCCAAGAAACAGCGACTCATCGAGGCGGATGTCCCACTCGCGCAAGGTGCGGATCACCCGCTCATGGGCCGGGGCCGAGCGGGCGGTGACCAGGGCGGTGCGAATCGGGCAGGTTTCGCTGGGAAATTCGCGCTGCAACAGGTTCAACGCCGCCAGGAAGCCCTTGAATGGGCCACCGCGCAACGGCTCGCGGGCCGACTGCCGTTCACTGGCCTGGAAGGCTTCCAGGCCGCCGGTCTGATAAACCCGCTCGGACTCGTCAGAGAACAGCACCGCATCACCATCAAAGGCAATGCGCAATTCCTCACTGGCCGCCCGCTGCGCCCCGCCGGACAGGATGGTGGCCGCCGCGAACCCGGCATCCAGAGCGCTGCGCACATCGTCGGCGTGGGTCGACAAGAACAGGTCGCAGCCAAACGCGGCCAGGTACGGGTAAGGGCTGCGCCCACCGACAAAGGCCGCGCGGGAAATATCCAGGCCGTAATGCTGGATTGAGTTGAACACCCGCAACCCGGTGTCGGCGCTGTTGCGCGACACCAGCACCACCTCCACCCGCGCGCGCCCCAGGCTGGCGTTGAGGCTTAACAATTTTTGCACCAGGGGAAAGGCATCCCCCGGCGCCAACTGCTCTTCTTCGTGCTCGATCTGGTACTGGCGATAGGCTTCGACCCCCTGGGCCAGGTAAACCTTGTGGCTGTCGCTCAGGTCAAACAGGGCCCGGGAAGAAATGGCCACCACCAATTTGTCGCTCATGCCCTTCTCCTTATATGCAATGCACCGCACCCGATCATGGCAACTCCTCGGGCTCTCGTTCCAGGGCCAACGCCAGCGCCGCCGTCAACTCATCGGTGCCGAGGCGCGAACGCAACGCGCCGAAAAACTGCCCATCGCGCACCACAAACAGCGCCGGCAGATGGAACACCTCATAACGCTGCACCAAGCCGCCGTTGTCGGCGGCGTCGATCCAACACAAACGCGCCACGGGCAACGCCAGTGTCGGCAATTGCTGGCGCGCCCAGCGGCAACTGGAGCAGCCGACACTGGTGAAAATCACCAGGCTGACACCACTCATCGCCAATAGCCGCTGGTCGGCGTCGAAATCAGTCAGTTCCCATTGCACTTCTATACTGGGTAAATCGCTGTCAGATAATTGAGACTTGGAGTCCAAGTTCATGGGACGTTTCCTACCTCACCCAGAGGAAATTCCGGTCGAGTTGACCTTGCAAAAACACGAATGCATCTCTGGCCAACGGCTGCACACTATCAGCCTCGGGGGCGTGGCGTGCAATTACCACCGCGCCTGGCGGCGCGGCACGGCGCTGCAAATACGCATGCCCAGCCTGGGCGAAAGCGCCTGTTACCTGGGCTACGTGGCGTGGTGCCTGCGGCGCAAGCACGGTTACCTGGTGGGCATCGCTTTTGTCGACGAACAGACCCTGTTCGGCGCGCGCATGGGCGAGCAGATCTGCCAGATGGAACGCTACCGGCGCCAGTACGGCGCACACGCCCAGGCCAACGACGTTGAGGCCCTGGCCCTGGAATGGGTGCACCAGCATGCCGCCGAGTTCTCCCACGACAGCGTGCGCCAGGCGTTTATGCCGCCCCTGCGGGATTAAACCGGTGTCTGCCCATTGTCGAACCGGCGCTTAACGCGCTAAGGTTCGGCACCCCGACGCGCCCCAATAAATCTGCTGTGCTCCGCCGCGCGGGGATCGCTGGCGGCCGGCACCCGTGACCTGACGAGTAACACGATGGCTGATTTACCGATCAATGACCTTAACGTCGCCTCCAACGAGACACTGATTACCCCCGATCAGCTCAAGCGTGATATCCCCTTGAGCGACGTGGCGCTGCGCACCGTGACCAAGGGCCGCGAAGTCATTCGCAATATCCTCGACGGTACGGACCATCGCCTGTTCGTGGTCATCGGGCCCTGCTCGATCCACGACATCAAGGCCGCCCACGAATACGCCGAGCGCCTCAAGGCGCTGGCCGCGGAAGTGGCCGACACCCTGTACCTGGTAATGCGCGTCTACTTCGAGAAGCCGCGCACCACGGTGGGCTGGAAAGGCCTGATTAACGACCCGTACCTGGACGACTCCTTCAAGATCCAGGACGGCCTGCACATCGGCCGTAAATTGCTCCTGGACCTGGCGGAAATGGGCCTGCCCACCGCCACCGAAGCCCTGGATCCGATCTCGCCGCAATACCTGCAGGACCTGATTAGCTGGTCGGCCATTGGCGCGCGCACCACCGAATCCCAGACCCACCGGGAAATGGCCTCCGGCCTGTCCTCGGCGGTCGGCTTCAAGAACGGCACCGACGGCGGCCTGACCGTGGCGATCAACGCCCTGCAGTCGGTTTCCAGCCCACACCGCTTCCTGGGCATCAACCAGGAAGGTGGCGTATCCATCGTCACCACCAAGGGCAACGCCTACGGCCACGTGGTGTTGCGCGGCGGCAACGGCAAGCCCAACTACGACTCGGTCAGCGTCGCCCTGTGCGAACAGGCGCTGAACAAGGCCAAGATCAAGCCCAACATCATGGTCGATTGCAGCCACGCCAACTCCAACAAGGACCCGGCCCTGCAACCCTTGGTGATGGAAAACGTCGCCAACCAGATCGTCGAAGGCAACCAGTCGATCATCGGCCTGATGGTCGAAAGCCACCTGAACTGGGGTTGCCAGGCAATCCCCAAGGACCTGGCCGAATTGCAGTACGGTGTGTCGATCACCGACGCCTGCATCGACTGGGCCAGCACCGAAACCACACTGCGCAGCATGCACGCCAAGCTCAAAGACGTGTTGCCCAAGCGCGAACGCCAGTAACCGGCACAAAAAAACCGGAACCCTTGAGGGGTTCCGGTTTTTTTGTGCCCGTTTTTTTATCAGATCGCCGTCGCTCCGCCATCCACCGCCAACGCGTGGCCGGTGGTGAAGGCCGCGCCGTCGCTGCACAGGTACAGCACGGCGCTGGCGACTTCCTCCACCGTGCCGATGCGCCCCACCGGGTGCATGGCCGCGGCGAACTCGCCCTTACGCGGATCCGCCTCATGCGCGCGGCGGAACATGTCGGTGTCGATCACCGCCGGGCATACCGCGTTGACGCGGATTTTCTTCTTCGCGTACTCGATGGCCGCCGATTTGGTCAGGCCAATCACCGCGTGCTTGGAGGCCGCGTAAATGCTCATTTTCGGCGCCGCGCCCAAGCCCGCCACCGACGCGGTGTTGACGATCGCCCCGCCGCCCTGGGCCAGTAACAGCGGCAATTGGTACTTCATGCACAGCCAAACGCCCTTGACGTTGACCGACATGATGGCGTCGAACTCGTCCAGGGTGCCGTCGGCCAATTTGCCCTTCTCGATTTCGATACCGGCATTGTTGAAGGCGTAATCCAAGCGACCGTAGGCATTGACTACCTGTGCCATCAGATTTTGTACATCGGCATCCTGGGTCACGTTGCAGCGCACGAACAACGCCTCACCCCCGGCTTCGCGGATCAACTGCACCGTGCCCTCGCCGCCCGCCACGTCCAGGTCCGCCACCACCACTTTCAAGCCTTCGGCGGCAAAAGCCTGAGCCGTCGCGCGGCCGATGCCGGCAGCGGCCCCCGTGACCAGCGCCACTTGCCCGGAAAACGTCATGCTCATTGTGCTGCCCTCGATGAATGCCCACATTTGGATGCCCGCAGTCTAGCCAGCGCACCCTGGCGCGCGGCAGCACTATCAAAAGGCCAGTTGGGCCCTTATGCGTTCCAGTGATGAATAACCCAGGCCAACTATCACCCAACTGGATCAACCCCTATTCGCTATCACGGCAAAGCTTGCCGCCACGGCCATCCGGGTCTATCACTCTGGCTTCCCCTCAGACTTGAGTGCGCACCATGACTGCCCAGACCAACCGCCAGTTCCTCCTCGCCAAACGCCCGGTGGGCGCCGCGACCCGCGAGACCTTCAGCTTCCAGCAGGTGCCCGTGGCGGAGCCAGGCGCCGGGCAGATCCGGGTCAAGAACCACTACCTGTCCCTGGACCCGGCCATGCGCGGCTGGATGAACGAGGGCAAATCCTACATCCCGCCCGTGGGTATCGGCGAAGTCATGCGCGCCCTGGGCGTGGGCCAGGTCGAGGCCTCCAACCACCCGGGTTTCGCCGTGGGGGACTACGTCAATGGTGCCCTGGGCGTGCAGGATTACTTCGTCGGCGAGCCGCGGGGTTTCTACAAGGTCGATCCGAACCTGGCACCGCTGCCGCGTTACTTGTCCGCATTGGGCATGACCGGCATGACCGCCTATTTCGCCCTACTGGACGTCGGCGCACCCAAGGCCGGTGACACCGTGGTGCTGTCCGGCGCGGCCGGGGCGGTGGGCAGCATTGCCGGGCAGATCGCCAAGATCAAAGGCTGCCGCGTCATTGGCATCGCCGGTGGCCAGGACAAATGCAAGTTCCTGATCGAGGAATTGGGCTTCGACGGCGCCATCGACTACAAGAGCGAGGACGTCCACGCCGGGCTCAAGCGCGAATGCCCTAAAGGCGTGGACGTGTACTTCGATAACGTCGGCGGTGACATCCTCGACGCGGTGCTCAGCCGCTTGAACTTCAAGGCGCGGGTGGTGATCTGCGGCGCCATCAGCCAGTACAACAACAAAGAAGCGGTCAAGGGCCCGGCCAACTACCTGTCGCTGCTGGTCAACCGCGCGCGCATGGAAGGTTTCGTGGTGATGGACTACGCCGCGCAGTTCGCCGCGGCGGGGCAAGAGATGGCGGGCTGGATTGCCCAGGGCAAGCTCAAGAGCAAGGAGGATATCGTCGAAGGCCTGGAGACCTTCCCCGAAACCCTGATGAAATTGTTCAATGGCGAGAACTTCGGCAAGTTGGTACTGAAAGTCGACTAACCCCCCTGTAGCAAGCGGGCTTGCCCGCTTGCTACAACCAGGGTCAGTTGAGTTCGGCCACCACCGCCGCCAACGCCTGGGCCGGGTCGGCGGCCTGGCTGATCGGGCGACCGATCACCAGGTAGTCGGAACCGGCGTCCAGGGCCTGGCGCGGAGTGAGGATACGGCGTTGGTCGTCCTGGGCGCTGCCGGCCGGGCGAATGCCCGGGGTCACCAGTTGCAGGCTCGGGTGCGCCGCTTTCAGGGCCTGGGCTTCCATGGCCGAACACACCAGGCCATCCATCCCGGCCTTCTGCGCCAAGGCCGCGAGGCGCAGCACCTGCTCCTGGGGCTCGATATCCAGGCCGATGCCCGCCAGGTCTTCACGCTCCATGCTGGTCAGCACGGTCACGCCAATCAACAACGGCTGCGGGCCGCTGCGCTGGTCCAGCACTTCGCGGCACGCGGCCATCATGCGCAGGCCACCCGAGCAATGCACATTGACCATCCACACGCCCATTTCCGCCGCCGCCTTGACCGCCATGGCGGTGGTGTTGGGAATGTCGTGGAACTTGAGGTCCAGGAACACTTCGAAACCCCTGTCGCGCAGGGTACCGACGATCTCCGATGCACAACTGGTGAACAGTTCCTTGCCGACTTTGACCCGGCACAGTGTCGGGTCCAGTTGATCGGCCAGTTTCAGTGCGGCGTCACGGGTGGGGAAATCCAGGGCGACGATGATGGGAGTCTGGCAGGCGGACATGGGTATGCTCTCAGGCAAGTCGAAATCGGCGCGCATTGTAGCGGAACCTAAACGGCTGCGGGGCCCGAAGATGGCTAAATCCACCCCGCAGCCGATTGGCGGGCCGTGGCCTCAGCGTTTTTCCTCGACCCGCGCCTGGCTGGAGCTCCAGTCGGTGAGCAGGCTATAGGCCACTGCCAGCAGCGTCGGGCCGATGAACAGGCCGATAAAGCCAAAGGCGATCAACCCGCCGAACACCCCCAACAGCACGATCACCAGCGGCAAAGTGCCGCCGCGGCTAATCAGGTACGGCTTGAGCACGTTGTCCACGCCGCTGATTATCAGCGTGCCCCAGATGCCGAGGAACACCGCCATGCCGTACTCGCCCTTCCAGGCCAGCCATGCGGTAGCGGGAATCCATACCAGCGGCGGGCCCATGGGGATCAGGCTGAGCAGGAAGGTAACGATGCCCAGCACCAGCGCACCCGGCACGCCGGCAATCAGGAAGCCGATCAGGGCCAGGATCGCCTGGGCCGCCGCCGTGCCGATCACGCCGTTGACCACCCGCTGCACCGTGCCGGCCACCAGTTCGATGTAGTAGCCGGCGCGGTCGCCGATCAGGCGTTCAAGCAGGCGATGGACGAACATCGCCAGGCGCGGGCCGTCGCGGTAGAAGAAAAACACGAAGACGATGCTCAGGGTCAGCTCCAGGATGCCGCCGCCGATCTGCGCGCTACGGGCCAGTAGCCAGTTGCCGACCTGGCCCAGGTACGGTTTGATCGCCACCATCAGCGCCGCACCTTGCTCGTCGATGCTGTTCCAGATACCCACGAGGCGCTCGCCCACCAGCGGCAGGCCCGCTAGCCACGCGGGGGCTTCGGGCAAGCCATCGACCTGCACATCCTTGATGAACCCCGTGGCGTCGCGCACATGGTCGGCCAGGTTGAACCCCAACCACACCAGCGGAACCGCCACCAGCAGCATCCAGCCCAGGGTCAGCAACGCCGCCGCCAGGGATTCGCGGCCATTAAGCCAGCGGGTCAGCAGGCGCATCAGCGGCCAACTGGCGAACGCCAGCACCGCGCCCCAGAACAGCGCCGACCAGAACGGCGCCATCACCCAGAAACTGGCGCCAAACAGCACCAGCAGCAGGATCTGCACCAAGAGGCGGTCATTATTAATCATGGAAAATCTCGTGAAGGGCCCGCGACTGAGAATAGGCGAACGTCAGTGGGACGCTCGCCTCGCGGCGCAGCTTAACGCAACAGGTCGATGTGCAGGCCGCGGGTTTCCTTGCTGGCCACTTCCATGCGCGCCGCGCGCACACCCTGGCCGATCAGGGCCTGGCGCCAGGCTTCGGCCTGGGGCCCGGACAGGCTGACGCGCGAGGTAGTGTCCAGGTTCAACGCCCGGGACAGCAGGGTCAGCCAGGCCGGTTGCGGCTCGCCGCCCAGGGCGGGTAAGTCCAGCTCGCCGGTGCTCTTGAGCTGGCGCAGCAAGGTTGCCGAGGTGGGCAGCAGCTCGCCCAGCGGTGCGCTGGCGTCGAACTGTTCGACATGCAGGTAGGCGCGGCGGTTGCCCCGGGTGATGCCGTACAGCGCCACCAGGGTGTTGTCTTGGGGGGCAGCCAGGCGCAGCAGCAGGTACGCCTGCTGTTCATCAGCACCGTAGAGCTTGGCGCTACCGAACACGTCGTTGGCCCACAGGCTGCTGGCGCCGCAATCACGGGCCTGGCACCAGAACAGCAACTGCGCACCTTGCTTTTGCAAGGCTTCGCGGGCGGAGGTAAAGGCCTGAGCGGAGGAGTGTTCCGGCGGCAGTTCGTAGGTGACGGCTGTGGTTTGCCCACGGGCGGTAACCTGGCCATCAAAACGCAATTGCCCGCTGATCCGGCGGATCGAGCCCAGTGGGTAGGTGCGTTCCATTTCGGCGACGGGGCGGTAGTCGACGATCTGCGCGTCTGGCATGCGCGGCACCAGCGCCAGGTCCTGGCTGCCGGTAACGTCGGTGGCGAACAACAAGGGACTGGCGCAGCACAAGCCCAGCAGACTGAGTAGACGCATGGGCTCTCTCATCGGTTGGGCAGCGCCTGTGTGGCATCGGGGCGGGGCGCGGCGAGGTAGCGGTTTGACATGGTTGACTCCCGTTTCAATCCGCCCAGCCTCGGCAGTTGCCCGCGTCAAGTCAAGGAACGGCGAAGAAGCGATTGAAACAGTCTGCAACAAGGATCGCACCCGCCTCGTCATTCAGGTGTAAATGATGGCCACCCGGTAGCAGCTCATGGCCGAACGGCAGGCGCGCCAGCAACTCGGGATGTTTGGCTAGCATGCCGTCGGCCGCGACCACCAGCCGCGTCGGACACGCCACCCGCTGGACGAAGGCCATCGCCTGCTCTTCGGTCAGGCGTACCGGTGACGGCAAGGTTAAACGGCTATCACTGCGCCAGGTGTAACCGCCCGGCACCGGCATCAGCCCGCGCTGGGCGAGCAACTGCGCGGCCTCATGGCTGACCGCCACCAAGCCTTTCATGCGCGCGGCGATGGCCCGGTCCAGGCTGTCATGGACGTTCTTGCGCTTGTCCTGCAGGTTCATTTGCGCTTGCAACGCCATGCCCAGGCGTTCGGCCGCGTTGTCGGCCTTGGCCGTGGGCGGGATCACGCCGTCGATCATCGCCAAATGGCTGACCCGCTCTGGCACCGCCCCGGCCAGCACCAGCGACACAATAGCGCCCATGGAATGCCCAAGCAGGGCGAACCGCTGCCAGCCCAGTTGCTCGGCCACCTGCAACACATCGTAGGCGTAGTCCCACAACGCATACCCGGCGCCGGGCGGGCGATGGTCGGAATGCCCATGGCCGGCCATATCCAGGGCGACGATGCGCAGCCCCTCAAGCTTGGGTGCCAGGCGCGCGAAGCTGTTGGCGTTGTCCAGCCAACCGTGCAGGGCGATCACCGGCAAGCCGTCCTCGGGGCCGAACAAATGCGCCGCCAACTCGATGTGGGGCAGGCTCAGGCGCACTTCTTCCACGGCGCTGGTCATTGCCCGCTCCCGCAGGGGCGGCGCTGCCAGCGCTCGAACAGGTTTTTGAGCAGGGTCGCAGTGTCCTGCGGGCGCTCCAGGGGGAACATATGCCCGCCCGGCATGCTCAAGGACTCGCCGTGGGGCATGCGCCCGACGGAACTGGCGTGATGGCGCATCACCACGCGGCTTTTCTGCCCGCGCACCACCGCCAGTGGCACCTGCAACTGGCGGGTGCGGCCGGGGCTGGTGTGGGGCACGCCACGGTAGATGCTGATTTCCGTGGCCGGGTCGAAACGCAAACGTAAGCGATCGCCGACCTGATGCAAGCCGTGCTGCAGGTATGCATCGAAGCAGTCCGGATCGAAGCCGCGAAACAGCGTCTTGCCGGAGAAGTAATGGCGCGCCGCCGCCAGGTCGCTGAATTCCTCGCGCCGCCCCAGGGTGCGCCCGGCCGGTGTCAGGCGGTCGATGAAGCCCAAGCGTTTGGCCGCGCGGATCACCCATTGGTCGGGGCGGGTCAGCACGGGCGAGTCGAGCATCACCACGCCCCGGTAGAGCTGCGGGCAACGCAGCGCCGCGTGCAAATGCAACACGCCGCCAAAGGAATGGCCCACGCCCCACACCGGCTCAGGTTGCTGCTCCAGGTGATGGATCAGCTCGTCCACCAGGTTGTACCAGTTGTCGTCTGCCGGAAAACGCGGGTCATGGGCATGCTGGGGCAAATGTGCCACTTCAAACTCCGGCGCCAACGCCGCGAACAACTTGCCGTAGGTGCCCGAAGGGAAGCCGTTTGCATGGGCGAAAAATATCTGCTGCGACATAGCGACGCGTCCGAAAAATTCAAAACAAGGGCTCGATTGTCTGTAAGAAAGCACCTCACAGCAATGACCGTAAACGCCAGGAATGATGACAGTCCGGTCACGGTGATGGCCGCTACCTGTAAGTTCTGACAGTTGACAGCCACACGCCAGGCGCCCACAACAGCAGAACCTGATGGCCCGCGCCGAGGTTTGTGTGATGCTCCACACCCATACGCCGAACATTATCGCCGCAGACCCCCGCGGCCTGGTTGTACGCACCGTGGCTTACCAGCGCCGCAGCGCCGAGGAGGCGGCCCGACGCTGCGTCACCCAACAGCGCTACGACGCAGCTGGGCGCTTGGTGCAAAGCCGCGACCCGCGCCAATTCCAGCGCCTGGAAGAGGGCCAGCCCGGTATTGCCAACCAAACCACGGTGTTTTCCCTGTCGGGCGCGGCGCTGCTGTCAGACAACAGCGACGCCGGTTGGCGCCTGAACCTCTCCGGCGCTGCCGGGCAGGCCCTGCACGGTTGGGACCAGAAGCACAGCCACACCCGGCAGACCTACGACAATCAACTGCGGGCACAGGCTGTTTTCGTACAGGCCGATGCTGATGCACCACACTGCATCGCCCGCCTTTCCTACGCCGACGCTAGCGCCGAACACGCGGCCCACAACCGCTGCGGCCGCTTGATCCGCCATGACGACACCGGCGGCGCGCAGTTTTTTGCCGAATTCAGCCTCAGCGGCGCGCCCCTGGAACATGGCCGCCGCTTCCTCGCCCAACCCCAGTGGGCCGTGGACTGGCCCGCAACCGAGGCCGAGCGTGACGCCCATTTGGAACCTGAACTGGCGGCTAGCCACTTTGCCTACAACGGCGCCGCCGAACTGATCGCCCAGACCGATGCCCTGGGCAACCGTCAGCGCCTGCGCCACACCCGCGCCGGCGAACTGCACGAAGCGCACCTGAACTTGCAAGGCAGCACACAAGAGCAACTCGTGCTCAGTGAGGTCCGCTACAACGCCTTCGGCCAGATCGAGCAGCAACGGGCAGGCAACGGCGTGCTGTCCAGTGCGACGTTTCGCCCCGAGGATGGGCGCCTGGTGCACCTCAAAACCCAGGCCAACAACAAAGCCCCCAGCCAGGACCTGACCTACACCTACGACCCCGTGGGCAATGTGGTGTCCATCACGGACGCCGCCCAAGCCGTGCGTTCCTCGCGCAACCAACGCATTGCGGCCATCAGCACGTTTCGCTACGACAGCCTCTATCGCCTGATCGAGGCCACTGGCCGGCAAATCCGCAACGCGCCGGGCGGGCCCCAGGCCCCGGCCTTCCAGTCGCCCCCTGACCCCAGCCAATTGGAGAACTACACCCAGGCCTACTACTACGACGCCGCCGGCAACCTGGAGCTGTTGCAACACAGCGCCGCCAGCGGCAACCGCAGCGAACGCACGGCCATCGCCGCCGACAACAACCGCAGCCTGCCTTACACCGACCCGGGCCAAGCCCCCGGCGACGGCGAAATCCGCGATGGCTACGACGACAACGGTAACCTGAAGATCCTGCAACCGGGACAGCACCTGGCTTGGGACGCCCAGAACCGTTTGCAGCAGGTCGATCAAGTAGTACGCGAAGACGGCCCCAACGACAGGGAGTTGTACCTCTACGACAGCAACGGCCAGCGCCTGCAAAAAATCCGCGAGGCCTACACCGCAAAACTGACCCGCACCCACGAAACCCGCTACTTACCAGGGTTGGAAATTCGTACAGGGCCAACGCAAACCCTGCACCTCATCACCCTGCACGCCGGGCGCTGCACGCTGCAGGTGCTGCACTGGCAACAGGGCCGCCCTGCCGACATCCCCCAGGACCAGATGCGCTACGGCTTCACCGACCACCTGGGCTCCAGCACCCTGGAACTGGACGCCAACGCCGCCCTTATCAGCCAGGAAAGCTATTACCCCTACGGTGCAACCTGCTGGTGGGCAGGGCGCAACCAGGCAGAGGCCAGCTACAAGACCCGGCGCTACTCAGGCCAGGAACGCGATGCAACCGGGTTGTACTACTACGGCCAACGCTACTACGCGCCGTGGCGCCAGCGCTGGCTCAATGCCGACCCCAGTGGCACCGCCGATGGCTTGAATCTATTTGCCATGGTGCATGGCAACCCGGTGCGGTTTGTCGACATGCAAGGGTTGGGCGCGCTTGAGGCCTTGCGAGCATTTGCCTGGACCTTCGGGCGCGAAAGCGTTTCAGCCATCGCCAGCGCGGTAGTGCGCTACGGCAGCACGTTAGTCATCACGGCCCTGCACAGCGCCGTTGGGAACCCACTAGGGTTCACGGTGGCAGGCGTCGTCGTAGGCGGCGCAATAGGCATGGCGACCGGCATGGCGGCCGCCAACAACTGGGCCCATGGCTCCCGGCACCGAATGGCGCTGTTGGCCGCTGGGGCAGCGACGGGCTTGGCGCTCAATGCTGGGCCCTCAGTCCTTGGGCATTTCATCCCTGTGCTTGATGTCGCAGGCGCCGCTATTAATGTGCCAGCAATCTTCACCCTCGCCACGCCACTGGCGAACCTGGCACGGGAGAGTGTCTCGCAAGCGGTCAATCATATTGGCCAGACCAACCCCTGGGTCGGCGTGCCGCCCGCCGCGGCGTTCAGTTACAGCCTCGCCGCCTCCGGCGCCACGGCGGGTTCCGTGGGCGCCTTGACCAGCCTCATGCTGAGCAATGATCCCTACGACCCTTTAACCATCGTCGAAGGCACGTTGGGGGCAGGTATCGCCACCGGCAGCGGAGTGGGCGCATCCGCGGCGGCCCGGACCGGCAACGCGAGCGCCCCCACCAAACCCGCCAAGGGCGGCTCCATGACGGTAGACGCCGAAAAACTGATAGTGAACACCGTGATGCGTTCTGCGTTTTCCCTTCCAGTTCAATTGGTCACCCACCCACTGGCGGTGACCGAAGTCCTGGGGCCGGCCCTGGGCTTGGCCACCCGTGGTGTGAGTCGCGCGTCCACCAGCGTCATCGCGGGGCTGCGGTTGGCGGTCAAACCTGCAATCGAACAAGGTGTGGAGAACTTCCTGAACCCCGGCGCCAACGAGGCGGCGACGCCGATTCAAGAGATTGAACTGAGCGAAATCCAGACCCTTTCCCGCAGGCTTCAGGTCCCTCTAGGCGGGCATGAACGCTTGGTCTGAGGGCGGTTACCGCACCGGCGGTGTCTGCCCCAGCGGCACCACCGCCATGGTCAGGCGCGACACACAACTGGCCTTGCCTTCATCGCTGGTCAAGCGGATGTCCCAGACGTGGGTGGTGCGCCCGATGTGGATGGCCCTGGCCACCGCCGTGACCCGGCCGCTGCGCAAGCCGCGCAGGTGGTTGGCGTTGATTTCCAGGCCCACGCAATAGAATTGGCTGGCGTCGATGCACAGGTAGCTGGCCATGGAGCCGACGGTTTCGGCCAGCACCACCGAGGCGCCGCCATGGAGCAGGCCGTAGGGCTGGTGGGTGCGATGGTCGATGACCATGCTGGCGGTGAGGGACTCTTCGTCAAAGGACTCAAAACGGATATCCAGCACTTGGCCAATGGTGTTTTTCTGGATCGCGTTCAACTGCTCGATATTGGGAGTGGTACGCCACAGGCTCATCGCTACTTCCTTTTATGGTTTTTGGAAACGCTCAATCCTGCCACAGGACGGCCTCGCCCTGCTCGCTCCAGGCCTCCAGACGCGGGCCGTAGGTGGCTTCGATGACGTTGCGCTTGATTTTCAGGGTGGGGGTCAAAAAGCCGTTATCCACTGCCCAGCGCTCCTTGACCACCACCAGGCGTTGCAGCCGTTCGTGTTTATCCAGGCTGGCGTTGACCTGGTGCAAGAGGCTCTCCAGGCTGGCGCACAAGTGCTCGCGGGCCTCGGCCAGGCCTTCGGCCGAGAGCACGCATAAGCCCAGCGGTGCTTTCAGGCCATCACCCACCAGGCATACCTGCTCGATGCGCGGGTGTGCGGCCAGGCGATTTTCGATGGGCGCCGGGGCGACGTACTTGCCAGTGCTGGTTTTGAAAATGTCCTTGAGGCGCCCGGTGAGGCGCAAGTGGCCCTGGCTGTCCTGCTCGCCTTTGTCGCCGGTACTGAGGAAACCGTCCGCCGTCAGGGCTTCGGCGGTTTTTTGCGGCTCCTTGAAGTAGCCGAGCATGGTGGCCGGGCTACGCACCAACACTTCGCCGGTGGGTTCGATGCGCACCTCGACCTGCGGGCAAGGCTGGCCGATCCACCCCGGTTTGCTCTGCCCTGGCACACACACGTGGGAATAGCCGCAGTTCTCGGTCATGCCGTACACCTCCAACACATCCAGGCCCAGGCGCCGATACCAGTGCAGCAGGCTCAGGGGCACCGGCGCCGCGCCCGAGAGGGCGATGCGCACGGCGTCCAGCCCCAACCCGGCGAGTACCTTGCGCCCCACCCGCGGCCCTATCCAGGGCAAGCCCAGGAGAAAGTCCAGGCGCTGAGCCGGGATCTTGGCGTACACGCCCAACTGGAACCGGCTCCAGATGCGCGGCACGGCAAACAGCGCCGTGGGCCGCGCGCGTTGCAGGTCGGCAACGAAGGTGTCGAGGCTTTCGGCGAAAAACACGGTTTGGCCGCTATAGATCGACGCCAGTTCGACGAACATCCGTTCGGCCACATGGCACAAGGGCAAGTACGACAGCAAACGGTCGCCCTCCCCCAGGCCAAACAGCTGGGTGCCTTGGGTGGCGGCAAACCCCAAGCTGGCGAAGCTGTGCATCACCCCTTTGGGCAGGCCCGTGGTGCCGGAGGTGTAGACGATGGTTGCCAGTTGCCCGGCGTCGGGGCTGGGGTTGTCCTGGATCGGCGAGCAAGCTTGCAGGTCGGCCCAGGTGAAATCGAACGTGCCCTCGGGGCACAGCGGCAGGCTGATACGGGGCAGGCCAGGGGCAACGCCGGTGGCCATGGCCGGCCAGTCATCGAGCTTGCCGATGAACGCCAGCGCCGCCTCCGAATGCTCCAACACCTGGGCCACGGCTTCGGCGGTGAGGTTGGGGTACAGCGGCACCGAGACATGGCCGGCCATCCAGATCGCCAGGTCGGCGATGATCCAATGGGCACAGTTCTTCGAGATGATGGCGATGTGGCTGCCCTGGGGCAGCTCCCGCGCCCGCAGCCAGTGAGCCGCACACCGCGCCTGATGGCCGACGTCGGCCCAAGTCAGGGTTTCGACCCGCCCACCGCCCAAGGGCTGGACCAGAAAACGCTGGCCGGGGTGGCGCGCTTCGCGCTCGTAGAACGGGTCCAGCGGCAAACGCAAGGCAGCAAGCATGGGTGTGCTCCTTTATTGTGTTTGCCGGCAAGCGTAGTTCAGGCGCTGGCACTTGGCTGCCAATGCCCCCTCCTGCACCCGCTACGCCCAATCCTGGGGGAGCAGGCTTTTGTGGGAACCCGCAATGGCGATTTGTCAGAAGCACCCATGTCGACTGTTCTGCCGCCATCGCGGGCAGGCCCGCTTCCACAGTTGAACTGTGTGGGTGGGGGGTTCATTTTCCCTCTGTGGGGAGCCTGGAGTGGCGGTGACGACGGGTAGGCGCCCTCTTCGACAGAGGTTTGCTGCTACCTAAGCATCCGCTCAGGGGTGTTTGACGCTGTTGAGGGCCATCGCCGCCGCCAGCGGCCAGTCGCCTTCGAGTTCAGCGAGGCTGGCGGTGCTCATGGGTTGCGGGGGGCCGCCGTGCAGCAGGCCGATCAAGTTGCCCACCAGGGGTTGGTGGCTGACCAGCAGCAGGTTGTCGGCCGAGTCCAGTTGCGCCAGGGCCGTCAACGGGTCGGTGTCGGGCGTGAGCCAAGGCACGGTGCGGATCTCGGGTTCGAAACCCAGGGCCTCGCGCACCAGTTGCGCCGTTTGCTGCGCCCGCACGTAAGGGCTGGCGAGGATGGCCTGGATCGGCTGGCCGACCAGGTGGGCGGCGCTGCGCAACACCTCCCGGCGGCCCTGCGCGGTCAGGTTGCGTTGCGCGTCACTGGGGGCATGGGGCTGGGCCTCGCCGTGGCGCAACAGCCACAGCTTCACAGCTTGGGTTCCTCGTCACGCACCGGGTGCGGTGCCGGGGGCACGGTGTGGGGCGCTTCGCCTTCGGGGCTGCGCGGGGTCGGCCAGTCGGCGAACGGCCAGGGTTTCTGGTCGCTGTGGAAACTGCCGAAGCGGCCGATCTGCGCCAGAAACTGGCTCAGGCTATCGCCAAAATTCATCAGGCTGGCGCTGGGTGCGCCGTAGATCAGGCGATAGACCAGTTGCACCAGCACCACTGCGCCGAGGATCAACTGCGCCACCTGCCACACCAGCAGGTACACCAACATCCACACCACGCGCAGCAGGATGGATTCGTACTTGGCCGCCGTTTTTGCATCGTTCATGGCTTGCTCCCGTTGTCGTTCAGTTGAAACCGCTGGTGGAAATAAAGTCGACGTCGGTCTTGGGTTCGCCGCGCATCAGCAACTCGATCACTTGGCTGAGGGTACGCCCTTCGAACAGGATCGCGTGCAACCCGGCCACCAGCGGCATGTACACGCCCACTTCCTGAGCCTTGGCCTTGAGCACCTTGAGGGTATTGACCCCTTCGGCCACCTCGCCCAGGCGTGTAACCGCCTCTTCCAGGCTCAGGCCCTGGCCCAGGGCGAAACCAACCTGGTAGTTGCGGCTCTTGGCCGAGGAGCAGGTGACGATCAGGTCGCCCACCCCGGCCAGGCCAAGGAAGGTCATGGGGTTGGCGCCCTGGTTTACCGCAAAACGGGTCATTTCCGCCAGCGCCCGGGTAATGAGCATGCTCTTGGTGTTTTCCCCCATGCCCAGGGCCACCGCCATGCCGGCGATGATCGCGTAGACGTTCTTCAGCGCCCCGCCCAGCTCCACGCCAAAGCGATCGGCGCTGGCATACACGCGAAAGGTGCGGCCATGAAGCGCAGCCTGGACCTGCTGGCACAAGGCTTCGTCTTCACTGGCCACCACTGTGGCGGTCAAGGCATGCTCGGCCACTTCGCGGGCCAGGTTGGGCCCCGACAACACACCAATGCGCGCCTGGGGGGCGATTTCTTCGAGGATCTGGCTCATCAGCTTGAAGCTCTGGGCCTCGATGCCCTTGGTCAGGCTGACCAGAAGCTTGCCGCTCAGGCGTTCGGCGTGGGGCGCCAGCACCGCGCGCAGGGCGCTGGAGGGCAGCGCGACGAAGCACAGGTCGCAATCATTCAGTGTGGCGGTGAGGTCGGTGACCGGCGCTACGCCCGGGTGAATCTTGATGCCCTTGAGGTAGCGCGGGTTCTCGCGGTTGACCCGAATGGCCTCGGCCTGCTCCGGGTCACGCATCCACTGGCGTACCTGATGGCCGTTTTCGGCCAGCAGATTGGCCACGGCGGTGCCGAAGCTGCCGCCTCCCAGGACCGCAATGGGCTGCTGTTGAGTCATAGGTGATCCGTTAATCCATACCGAGGGCGATGGCGCATTATACGGAGCCGCCGACCTGCGGCCAGCCCCGTGGCCATTTACCTGAACATGCGGCAATCGCCGGGGTTAATCGGGGGAAAATGCAAGTAACTGGACTGGAAAACTCCAGCGCCTCGGTTAACATGCGCGCCCATTACCGGTTTTCAAGGCTGTACCGTGTCTTTTGGCCCCCGCCCCTCGTGTTCGCCCCTGTTGCTGCTGATGCTACTGCTCAGCGACAGCTTGCTGGCCGAGGACCTGTTCCTGGACAACCCGCCCCTGCCCCACGTGCTCACCGCCACGCGCCTCAAGCAGGCCCCGGCGGCGGTGCCGGGCAGCATGACGGTGCTCGACCGGGCGCTTATCAACGCCAGCGGCGCGCGGGACATCAGCGAACTGCTGCGCCTGGTGCCGGGGATGATGGTCGGGCACATCAGCGGCAACCAGGCCCTGGTCAACTACCACGGCACCAACGCCAACGAAGCGCGGCGCATGCAGGTGCTGATCGACGGGCGCTCGGTGTACCGCGCCGGGTTGGCCACCGTGGACTGGAGCGATATCCCGGTGGCCCTGGAAGATATCGAGCGCATCGAAGTGTTCCGCGGCCCCAACACCGTCAGCTACGGCGCCAACGCACTGATGGCGGTGGTCAACATCCTCACCCGCGCCCCGGCCGACAGCCATGGCACGCGGCTCAAGGCCACGGCCGGCCAGCGCGGCATCGGCGACTGGTACGCCAGCCAGGGCCAGGGCTGGGACGGCGGCGACCTGCGCCTGTCCCTCTCCGGCCAGCAGGACGATGGCTTCGACAACGACCGCCGCGGCGCCGACTACCGCGACAGCCGTCGCCTGAACCGCGTCAACCTGGCCTTGAGCCAGGCTCTGGACGAGCGGCAAAGCCTGGACTGGCAATTCAACGCCAAGGAAGGCAGCAACCAGCGGCCTTATACCTACCGCCCCGTGTTCCATGGGGTGACACGCGGCGGCGATAATTCTGACGTGAGCGCCAAAGACTACGCCGGCTCGCTGCGCTGGAACCTGGAGCTGGACCCACGCCACAGCCTGTATATCCAGGGCTCGGCGCAGCAGTGGGACCGCCAGCAGACCTGGCGTGCCTGCGACGCCGCCATCTCCTTCAGCCCCGAGCTGAGTCGCCTCTGGCAGCTCAACCCGCACTACACCGAACGCCTGGCGCGCAACATGGACAAGCACGCCAGCGGCCCGGCCCCCGCTGGCACCGCCGAGGAGCGGGCCCTGGCCGAGCAGGTGCTCGCACAATGGAAGCAAGGGGGCAACCAGACCCTGTGCGGCGACATCGACCAGAGCATCCGCGAATCGCGCTACGACCTGGAAATCCAGGACACCCTGAGCCTGTCCGATAGCCTGCGCCTGGTCAGCGGCATGAACTATCGTTACGACCGGGCAGATTCCGAGACTTACTTCAATGGCACCCTCGACGACACCACATGGCGCCTGTTCGGCCAGTTGGAGTGGCGGGCTAGCGAACACTGGCTGCTGCAAGGCGGCGCGATGTTCGAGGACACCCGTTTGAGTGGTCATTCGCTGACCCCGCGGGTGGCCCTCAACTACCTGATAACCCCGCGCCACGGCCTGCGGGCGGTGTATGCCGAAGCAGTACGCTCGCCGGACATGTTCGAGAACAACATCGACTGGAGCTACCGGGTCACCGGCCTGTCGCCGCGCCCCAACGGCCAGGACAGCGGCCGCTACTTCGTGCGCACCCGGGGCCCGGGCAACCTCGACAAGGAGCACATGCGCTCGCGGGAGCTGGGCTACAACGGCCACTTCGCCGACCTGGGCCTGGCGCTGGACGTCAAGCTGTTCCACGACGACATCAGCGACATGATTAGCGAGCCCCTGCGCAACAATCAGTACATCGCCACTAACGCCAGCAGCGCCCGCTTCAGCGGCGCTGAAACCCAGCTCGACTGGCAACTGGGCAGCGCCGACCGCGTGCGCCTGACCTACGCCTATGTCGACGCCCACGCCAGCAATGCCCTGGACCGCAAACTCTCGGCGCGCAACAGCGGCTCGGCGGGCTGGATGCGCGATTGGGGGCGGGGCTGGTCCAGCGCCCTCTTCTACTATGGCGACAGCGCCCTCAACGGCTACCGCTTCGAGCGCCTCGACACGCGCATCGCCAAGCGCCTGAGCCTGGGCAAAGCCCAACTGGAACTGGCCGGCGTGCTGCAACAGCGCCTCGACCAGCAACCCAGCACCTTCGCCGACAACGCCTATGACTCGCGCCACCAGGCGTACTTCAGCGCGCAGTTGGAGTTCTGACATGGGCGCCCAGCGGTCACGAGTGGCATCTATTGTGCGACGCAGGCTCGGCACCCTCGGCCTGGCGCTAGCCTGCGTGATCGCCAGCCTCGGCGCGCGCGGTGCCGACATCCTGCTGGTGGGCGCACAACACAACGACGGCATCGCCGCGTTCACCCAGGCCCTGCGGGACCTGCGCCCCGCCGACAGCGTGCGCTTCCAGCCCCTGGCCGACGCCCCCGCGCCTGGCAGGCTGGCCGCCGACACGCGGCTGATCCTGCTCGACCCGCCGAGCCTGGACTGGCGCCTACAAGAGCACCGCGGCCCGGCGACCCTGGTGCTGCGCATCAGCCGCCTGCAAGCGCGCCAACGCCTGGGCGAGCAGGTGCCGCCCAGGCTCAGCCTGCTGTGGAGCGACCCGCCCCTGGCGCGGCAACTGCGCCTGACCCGCCAACTCCTGCCACAGGCCAAGCGGGTGGGCGTGCTGTACAGCGACGGCAGCGAATTCCTGCTGCGCGAACTGCATCACCTGGCCGGCCCCATGGGCCTGGAACTGGTGGCCCAGCGCTGGGACAACATCGCCGACAGCCGCCCCTTGCAACATGTGCTGGGCAGCAGCGATGTGCTGCTGGGCCTGGACGATCCGCAGTTGTACAACTCCAAAACCGCGAAAAACCTGCTGCTCAGCACCTACGCCCGCCAGCAGGCGCTGATCGGACCCAACGCCGGTTTCGTCAAGGCCGGCGCCCTGGCCAGCACCTACAGCGACCAGGACGATTGGCTCGCTGTGCTCGACACCCTGCTCGACCGCCCTCCCAGCCAATGGCCGCGCAGCCTCTACCCGACGCAATTCAAAGTGCAGAGCAACCCTCAGGTGGCACGCTCCCTGGGGCTGGAACCGATCGATGAGCCCGCCATGGCCATCCGGCTGGCCGAAGGAGAGCAGCGCCCATGACCTTGCGTCGCCGTTGGGACATCCATACCCGCACCCAGGTCATCAGCGTCGGCCCGGCGCTGTTGCTGACCCTGTTGCTGGTCAGCTTCTTCACCTTCGTGCGCATCCAGGATTTGCGCCAAGAGCTCAACCACACCGGCCAATTGATCGCCAACCAGTTGGCCCCGGCCACCGAGTACGGGGTGATTTCCGGCAACAACGAAGTGCTGGAGAGCTTGCTGCAAGCGACCCTGTCGATCCCCCACGTGCGCTTTCTAGAGGTGCAGGACCGGGCCAACAATATTCTGGTGTACGTCGAGCGCCCTTCCGACACCCACAACCTGTCCCAGCAAGTCGAGGTTTTCCAGGCGCCGGTACGCTTGCAGCGCATCGCCTTGAACAATGACTTTTTCCAGAACCGTGGCGCCGCTCCCGGCGCACCCGCCGAGGATTACCTGGGGCGGGTGATTGTCGGCATGTCCAATGACGCCTTTAGCCAGCGCCAACAGGAAATCCTCTTGAAAGCGGCGGTGCTGGCATTGTTCGCCCTGCTGTTCACCTTCCTCCTGGCCCGACGCCTGGCGGCGAGCCTGGCGCAGCCGATCAGCGCCATGGGCACGGCGGTAAAGGCCATCCAACAGGGCGACTACAGCAAACCGCTGCCGGTGGTGGACGATGCCGAACTGGGTAGCCTGGCCAAACACATCAACAACCTCGCCCGAGGCCTGGATCAGGCCAGCCGCGAGCAGCAGCAGGCCATGGCGCAACTGATCCAGACCCGCGAAGAAGCCGAACGGGCCAACAATGCCAAGTCCGATTTCCTGGCCATGATGAGCCACGAACTGCGCACGCCGATGAATGGCGTGCTGGGCATGCTGCAACTGCTCGAAACCACCGAGTTGACCGAGGAGCAGATCGAGTACGCGGCCCTGGCCTGCGAATCCACCGAGCACTTGCTCAAGGTCATCAACGACATCCTCGACTTCTCACGCATTGAACGCACGACCCTGGAACTGGAGCACATCCCGTTCAACCTCGCCGAGCTGATTAACAGCTGCGCCCAGGCCTTCGCCCACGACGCCACGCAGCGTGGCCTGAGCCTGGAGGTAGACATTCCCGCCGGCATGCAGGCACTGGAGGTATGCGGCGATCCGACGCGCATCCGGCAAATATTGGTCAACCTGGTGGGTAACGCGCTGAAGTTCACCGAGCAGGGCCGCGTCACCATTGCCCCGCAATGGCAAATCCTGGACCACGACCTGCTGTGGTTCACCTGCAGCGTCAGCGACAGCGGCATTGGCATCTCCAAGCAGAGCCTGGAACTGATGTTCAACGCCTTTCAGCAGGCCGACAGCTCAATCTCCCGGCGCTACGGCGGCACCGGCCTGGGCCTGCCCATCGCCCGCACACTGGCCGAACGCATGGGTGGCACCCTGCGCGCCCAGAGCGAGGAGGGCCGGGGTTCGGTGTTTACCCTGCAAATCCCCCTGGAACTGTGCCGCCGGCCCCTGCCGTCGCTCGCTCCACGCACCCTCAGCGCCAAGGCGCACGGCGAAGGGCGCAATGTGCTGCTGGTGGAAGACAACCCGGTCAACCAAACCGTAATAGAAGCCATGTTGCGCAGCCTGGGCTTTACCGTCAGCGTCGCCACCGATGGCGAGCAAGCGGTGCGCAGCGCCGAGAGTCTGATCTTCGAGGCGATCCTGATGGACTGTCGCTTGCCGCTGATCGACGGCTACGAGGCCACCCGGCAAATCCGCCAACTGCCCGGTTGCGCCGAACTGCCAATCATCGCCCTGACCGCCAATGCCCTGCAGGGCGACCGCGAAGCCTGCCTGCGGGCGGGAATGAACGATTACCTGGCCAAGCCGTTCAAACGCACTGACTTGCAGCAGATTTTGCAGCGCTGGGTGCGGTAGCACAGAGCTTTCATCGATCTGCGACTGGCGTGAAAGACGAAAGTGCGGCAGTCTTAGGCACCCTAACGGGCCTCTAAAAGGGCTTGAATAAAAATTTCAGTGCACAAGTGTACATTCATGTCCTTGGTGCTGTGACTTTCACTACAACGCAATAGTCTATGAGTAGGCTACCGGCTCGGGGCATCACCGCTCCGGGCGCCTGGGAAGATTGACCCCACCTGCCGCATGGGATTATTGAGGAGCTCGCATGACCAAACAAAACGCCTTTACTCGGGAAGAACTGCTGCGCTGCAGTCGCGGTGAGCTGTTCGGCCCGGGTAACGCGCAATTGCCCGCCCCGAACATGCTGATGGTGGATCGCATCACCCATATCAGCGAAGAGGGTGGCAAGTACGGCAAAGGTGAATTGGTCGCCGAGTTGGATATCACCCCGGACCTGTGGTTCTTCGCCTGCCACTTCGAGGGCGACCCGGTCATGCCCGGCTGCCTGGGCCTGGATGCCATGTGGCAACTGGTCGGCTTCTTCCTCGGCTGGCAAGGCCTGCCGGGCCGCGGCCGCGCCCTGGGTTCTGGCGAAGTGAAGTTCTTCGGCCAGGTTCTGCCGACCGCCAAGAAAGTCACCTATAACATTCAGATCAAGCGCGTGCTCAAGGGCAAGCTGAACCTGGCCATCGCCGATGGCTCGGTCAGTGTCGACGGCCGCGAAATCTACACCGCCGAAGGCCTTCGGGTCGGCGTTTTCACCTCCACTGACAACTTCTAAGGGTTATCCGCATGCGCCGCGTCGTAATCACTGGTCTGGGCATCGTTTCCTGCCTGGGCAATGACAAAGAGACCGTCTCCGCTAACCTGCGTGCAAGTCGCCCTGGCATCCGTTTCAACCCGGAATATGCCGAAATGGGTCTGCGTAGCCAGGTTTCCGGCTCCATTGACCTGCCCCTCGAAGAACTGATCGATCGCAAGATCTACCGCTTCGTCGGTCACGCCGCCGCCTACGCCTACCTGGCCATGAAAGACGCCATCAGCGACGCTGGCCTGACCGACGAGCAGGTGTCCAACCCGCGTACCGGCCTGATCGCCGGCTCCGGCGGTGCGTCGACCCTCAACCAGATGGAAGCGCTGGACATCCTGCGCGAAAAAGGCGTCAAGCGCGTCGGCCCGTACCGCGTCACCCGGACCATGGGCAGCACGGTGTCCGCCTGCCTGGCCACGCCGTTCAAGATCAAAGGCCTGAACTACTCGATCTCCTCCGCCTGCGCCACCAGTGCTCACTGCATCGGTACCGCGGTCGAGCAGATCCAGATGGGCAAGCAGGACATCGTCTTTGCCGGTGGCGGTGAAGAAGAACACTGGAGCCAATCGTTCCTGTTCGACGCCATGGGCGCCCTGTCCAGCCAGTACAACGAAACCCCGGAAAAAGCCTCCCGCGCCTACGACAAGAACCGCGATGGCTTCGTCATCGCTGGCGGCGGCGGCATGGTAGTGGTCGAGGAACTGGAACACGCCCTGGCCCGTGGCGCGAAGATCTACGCCGAAATCGTCGGCTATGGCGCCACTTCCGACGGCTACGACATGGTCGCGCCAAGCGGCGAAGGCGCCATCCGCTGCATGCAGATGGCAATGTCCACCGTTGACGGCCCGATCGACTACCTCAACACCCACGGCACCTCCACGCCAGTGGGCGACGCCAAGGAAATGGAAGGCGTGCGCGAAGTGTTCGGCGCCAACGCCCCGGCCATCAGCTCCACCAAGAGCCTGTCGGGTCACTCCCTGGGCGCCGCTGGCGTTCACGAAGCGATCTACTGCCTACTGATGATGGAAGGCAACTTCATTGCCGGCTCCGCCAACATCGAGGAACTGGACCCGGCTGTCGCGGACATGCCGATCCTGACCAAGACCCGCGAAAACGTCACGCTCAACAACGTGATGAGCAACAGCTTCGGCTTCGGCGGCACCAACGCCACGCTGGTGCTGCAACGCTGGCAGGGCAAGTAAGCCAAGCCCCGCGATTGAAAACGCCCCGACTGGTTCGGGGCGTTTTTTTTTGGGGGGAGCCATATCCGGCACCTGAATCGCGCTCCCACAAAACAGCACCAGTGCCCGCGATAACGGCGCGAGCCCACAGGCACCGACTACACCGAAAACCGCGCCACCATCGTGTTCAAGTCCACCGCCAGGCGTGACAACTCCTGGCTGGCGGCGCTGGTCTGGTTGGCGCCCGCCGAGCTCTGCATCGCCAGGTCGCGGATGTTCATCAGGTTGCGGTCCACCTCCCGGGCCACCGCAGCCTGTTGCTCCGAGGCGCTGGCGATCACCAGGTTGCGCTCGTTGATCTGGGTGAAGGCCGTGGCGATATCCTCCAGCGCCACGCCTGCTGCCTTCGCCACTTCCAGGGTGGTATGGGCACGGGAGTTGCTCTGCTGCATGGAACTGACCGCCTCCTCCGTACCCTGCTGGATACCACCGATCATCAGTTCGATTTCCCGGGTCGACTGCTGGGTGCGGTGGGCCAGCGCCCGCACCTCATCGGCCACCACCGCAAAACCGCGCCCGGCGTCCCCCGCCCGCGCAGCCTCGATGGCGGCGTTCAGGGCCAGCAGGTTGGTCTGCTCGGCAATGGCGCGGATCACATCCAGTACCTTGCTGATGCCATAGACCTTCTGCGCCAGGTCACCAACCCGCTCTACGTTGGTGTTGACGTCATCGGCCAGGGACTCGATGGACAGCACGGTCTGGTGCACCTGCTCGCGGCCATGGCGGGCGATGCGGTCGGATTCGCGTGACGCCTCGCTGGTGGCCACCGCGTTGCTCGCCACCTCCTCCACCGCCGCCGTCATCTGGTTGACCGCCGTCGCTGCTTGCTCGATTTCCTGGCTCTGCTGATGCAAGCCACGGGTGGCGTCCTCGGTCACGCAACTGAGCTCCTCGGAGGCCGAGGCCAATTGGCTGGAAGATTCGGAGATACGCCGGATGGTGTCACGCAGGCTCTGCTGCATGGTCTTGAGGGCCTGCAACAGACGGGCCGGCTCGTCCTTGCCGCTGATGGCAATGTCGCCGGTCAGGTCGCCCTCGGCCACCCCCTCAGCCAATTTCAGTGACTGGGACAGCGGCACCACGATGCTACGGGTCAGCAACAAGGCCAGGGCAATGGTCATCACCCCCGTCACCAGCACCATGCCAATCACCCATCTGCGCGATTCGCTGAATACATCGCGGGCCAGCACCGTGGCCTGGTTGGCGTTGCTGCGGTTCAAGTCGAGCAGTTCATTGAGGGTTACGGCCAACTCATCGGCCATTTGGCTCATTTCACCGTTGAGTTCAGTCACCGCCTCGGGCACCTGGTTGCGGGCGGACAGGGCCATCACTTCGCCTTGGTGCTGGAGATAGGTTTTTTCCTTGGCCTGAAAGCGATCAAATAGCTCCCGCTCGCGGGGCAGCACAATCAGGGCTTCATAGCGCTTCTGGGCGGCACCCAAGTTGCGCTTGACGTCATTGAGTTTGCTTTCGTTGCTGGCCAGCGCCTGGGGGTCGCGGTTAATCAGCAACCTCATGGTCAGGGCCCGCACCCGCAGCAGGTCCTGGTTGATCTCGCCGACCGCCATCACGCTGGGCAACCAGTTGTTATCCACCTCGTCCGACTGCTCGCGCATGTTGGACATCTGCATCAGGGCAAACGCCCCCAAGCCAAACACCATCAACGCCAACAACCCGAACCCCAGGCCTGCCCGGGGTGCGATATTGAGATTCCTGATACTCATCCTCTGGTTCCTTCCAAAAGCGCTGCATCATCCATGCAGTTGGCTGCTCTTGAAGGTATCGGCCCAAAGGAGATTTGCGTAAGACGAAAACGTGATATCAAAGTGCCCAAGCACTCCGAATCGGGCGGCGCCTGGCCTCAGCGCACCGTGAAGCGCTGCTGCGCCAGCAAGCGGTCGCCCTGGAACACCATAAACCGCCACTCACCACGCACCACTTCGTGGTTTTCGGTGAACTCGAAGGCCATCACATCCTGGGGCGCACCCGGCACCAGTTTCTGCACCACTTCGAGTTTGTCGTGGCGCTGGCCGTCGGGGGTCTGGATGCCTGGGGTGAAATACAACAGGGTCAACGGCTGCTCCGACTCGACCTTGCCCAGCAACTGATACCGCAGGCCAAACTTGGTACCCAATTTGGCCGGGACTATGTCAGTGCGCTCGATGGTCTCGTTACTGCGCCGCAGCACGCGCTCCCCGGCTTGCAGGTCGGCCTTGGCACCGGCAAACACGCCATACTCCACCGGCCCTTCGACGCGCACCTGCGCGCCAGCCAAGCCACTGGCCAGCAACAGCGCCGCCAGACTGGTTAAACGAAAAAAAGACATAGCGCGCTCCTTGATTGAAATTGAGCGCGAGCTTATGACGTAGGCATGACGAACTGATGACAAAGCGACATCAACGTTTGCGCGGCAAAATCGCCAAGAAGTTATCCCGCGCCACCTGACGCGCCACCGCTTCTGGCAGGGCATCGAGGAACGGGTCGAAGCTGTGCATTTCCTCACCCAATTTGTTGAAGCGCCCTACCACATCCGACCCCAGCATGAAGCGCTCCGGGAAGCGTTCTACCAGCGCCAGCCACTGCGGCCGTGGCTTGCCCGCCTTATCCAGCAAGTAAGGCCTGAGCACGCTCCAAGACAGATCCACATACAAATTGGGATAGCTCTCCAGCAACCGTGTCAGGGTGGGCAGCAAAAAGTCCATCTGCACTTGGTGCCGGTGGATTTCCAGGCTGGTGCCGGCGTGGGCCCAAATGAAGCGCGTGTGAGGGTGGTTGCGCAGAGGCTGTTCGATTTCAGCCAGGTAAAGCGGGTTTTTCTCACGCTTGGAGGTGATGTTGGAATGCAGCAACACCGGCAAATCGTTTTCCGCCGCCAAATGATAGATCCGCGTCATCGCCTCATTGTTGGCCCGGGGCGTATCGCCGGAGGTCAGGGCGGTGAGGTCGTCGTGGCGGGTGAACACTTCGCCGATGCCCTGCCACAGCCCGGGGTTGAGGTCGAGCATGCGCTGGATATGGGCGTCACTGTTTTTGTCGTTGGGGTTAAAACCGGACAGGAACGGATGGAAATACGGACGCTTGTCCGCCGGCAACTTGCTCACCGCCGCCGCGACTATCACGTCAGTGGCGCTGTACCAGTACGCATCGGCGTCGTCACCGGCGTAGTAGCGCGGGCGCTTGGGTTCGTCTTCGTGCCATTTCTTGGCCACAGGCACGCCGGAAATCATCACGTGCTCGATGCGATTTTTCGCCATGGCCTCAAGCAACGCGTTCATGCCCGCCGATTCCTGGAAGAAATCCACGTAATGCAGATGGGCGTCGCTGTAGCGGTATTCGCGGGCGCTGGCGAACACGGAACAAAGGGCCAACACACAGGCCAGGCTCAACCGGGTCGCGACCACGGGCAATCTCCACAAAGGCAGGAGCAAGGTAGACCGCCGCCCGCGCCCCAGGGTTCAGCAGAAAAAAGAGGAACGCTCGGGCACAGGGATGCTCTATAACAACAGCTGCTTAATACCGCGACAGGCTACAACGCTGCGCGACCTTTCCTACTGCCAATGAGGTGCCCCATGACCATTACCGTCAATACCGAGTCCAGCGAAGGTTTTCGCCACAGCATCCAGATCGATGACCATGAAGTCTTCACTGACCTGCCCAAGACCGCCGGCGGCGAAGGCACCGCCCCCGATCCCCACGATTATTTCGACGCCGCGCTAGGCGCCTGCAAGGCCCTGACCCTCAAGCTCTACGCGCAGAAAAAAGACATCCCGCTGACCGGGGTCACGGTGGAGCTCAAGCACGACAATAGCCAGGAGCAGCAAGGCAAGTACGCCCTGCACGTCAAGCTGACCCTCAAGGGCGTACTCACCGATGCGCAGCGCGAAGAACTGCACCGCGTCGCCGACCGCTGCCCGATCCACAAGTTGATGACCACCGCGCAAGTGACCGTGGAAACCCACTTGTCCGAAGGCGCGTTTAGTCAGTAAGGGAACGTTTTGCTGCTGGCGCCGCGGCGGGCCAGCACAGAACCGGGTGGCTGGGCCATCGAACCAGCCCCCATGAAAAAACCCGCCGAAGCGGGTTTTTTCTACTACCTACCGGGTCAAACCGAGAGTTCGACCAACAGCTTGTTCAGTCGGCGCACATAGGCCGCCGGGTCTTTCAGGCTGTCGCCGGCCGCAAGGGCCGCCTGGTCGAAGAGGATGTGCGACAGGTCGCCAAAACGCTCTTCGCTCTGCTCGCTGTCGAGTTTCTCGATCAGCGGATGAGTCGGGTTGAACTCGAAGATGGGCTTGGAATCCGGCACTTTCTGCCCACTGGCTTCGAGGATCTGGCGCATTTGCAGGCCCAGGTCCTGCTCGCCAATGGCCAGGATCGCCGGCGAATCGGTCAGGCGATGGGACACCCGCACTTCGCTGACGGCATCGCCCAGGGCGGTCTTGATCCGCTCCACCAGGCCTTCCTTGGTCTTGGCCACTTCTTCGGCGGCTTTCTTGTCTTCCTCGGAGTCCAGGTTGCCCAGGTCCAGGTCGCCGCGCGCCACGTCGACAAAACTCTTGCCGTCGAACTCGTTGAGGTAGCTCATCAGCCACTCGTCGATGCGGTCGGTGAGCAGCAGCACTTCGATGCCTTTCTTGCGGAAGACCTCCAGGTGCGGGCTGTCCTTGACCGCTTCGTACTTCTCGCCGGTGAGGAAGTAGATCTTGTCCTGGCCTTCCTTGGCGCGAGCCAGGTACTCGCCCAGGGAAACCACTTGCTCGCCGTCGTTGCCGTGGGTGGAAGCAAAGCGCAGCAGGCCGGCGATTTTTTCCTTGTTGGCGAAATCTTCGGCCGGGCCTTCTTTCATCACTTGGCCGAAGTTCTTCCAGAAGCCCTTGTATTGCTCAGGCTCGTTCTTCGCCAGTTTTTCCAGCATGTCGAGGACGCGTTTGGTCAGCGCCGACTTCATGGAGTCGATGATCGGGTCTTTCTGCAGGATTTCCCGCGAGACGTTCAGCGACAGGTCGTTGGAGTCGACCACACCTTTGATGAAGCGCAGGTACAGCGGCAGGAACGACTCAGCCTGGTCCATCACGAACACGCGCTGCACGTACAGCTTCAGGCCTTTAGGCGCTTCACGCTGGTACAAATCGAACGGCGCCCGGGCCGGCACGTAGAGCAGCGAGCTGTATTCGAGCTTGCCTTCGACCTTGTTGTGGCTCCAGCTCAGCGGATTCTCGAAGTCGTGGGCGATGTGCTTGTAGAACTCCTGGTATTCCTCGTCTTTGACCTCGGTGCGCGGACGGGTCCACAGGGCGCTGGCGCGGTTGACGGTTTCCCATTCCAGGGCCGGCGCCTCTTCGCCTTCGGCGGGGGTGGCTTCCTTGGGCAACTCGATCGGCAGGGCGATGTGGTCGGAATACTTCTTGATGATGTTGCGCAGGCGCCAGCCATCGGCGAATTCGTCTTCACCGGACTTGAGGTGCAGGACGATACGCGTACCGCGATCAGCCTTTTCGACGGTGGCGACTTCAAATTCGCCCTCGCCCTTGGACGACCAATGCACGCCTTCGCTGGCAGGCAGGCCGGCGCGGCGGCTAAACACTTCAACCTGGTCGGCCACGATGAACGCAGAATAGAAGCCCACGCCGAATTGGCCGATGAGGTGGGAGTCTTTCTTTTGATCGCCGGAAAGGTTCTTCATGAAGTCGGCCGTGCCGGATTTGGCGATGGTACCCAGGTGGGTAATCACATCGTCGCGGCTCATGCCGATACCGTTGTCTTCGAGGGTGACGGTCTTGGCGTCCTTGTCGAAGCTCACACGGATTTTCAGTTCGGCGCCACCTTCCAGCAACTCGGGCTGGGAAAGGGCTTCGAAGCGTAATTTGTCGACAGCGTCAGAAGCGTTCGAGATCAATTCGCGAAGGAAGATTTCCTTGTTGGAATACAGCGAATGGATCATGAGGTGCAGCAGTTGCTTCACCTCGGTCTGGAAGCCCAGGGTTTCCTTTTGAGTTTCCACACTCATGGTTATCAAACTCCAATTGGATGGCAGTGGCCGCGCCCTTGCGGGTTGGCGGCGGGTTGTCATCAAAGTTGGGGGCTTGGGTAGGGATTTCAAGGGGTGAAGCGAAGATCAGCCTTCTTCGATTTTGAAATGGGCCCGAGCGGTGGCGATAGGCTCGTCGCGCGTGCTCTGCCACGCGGTAATCGCCACGTTGGCCACCCGTCGGCCCTGGCGGCATACCTGGCACGTGGCGTAGGTGTCGCGAAACTGCCCGGCGCGCAGGTAATCGAGGGAGAAATCGATGATCTTCGGCACGCCCGGCGAGCCGGTGAGCACCAGCAGATGCAGGGCCGCCGCCAGTTCCATGAACCCGGCGATCACCCCGCCGTGGATGGCCGGCAGTAGCGGGTTGCCGATGTTGTCCTTGTTGGCCGGCAGGCGAAACAGCAGCTCATCCCCCACCCGTGAGCATTCGATGCCAATCAATTTGGCGTAGGGGATCTGATGCAGCAGCGAGGCATAGTCGCCCTGGGCGTGGGCCTGTTGCAGTTGTTCCTTGAAGTGATCGCTCATGCTGCACCGCCATTGATCGCGCCGCCAAAGCCGCGGGTGCCTTTGATGCCCTTGCCCATGCGCATGAACGTACCCACCACATGGGCCACCGGGCGCTCGCGGTCGTCCTGGTAGGCAAAGCCGCGGGCGAAGATCACATCGGTGGTGACCCGGTAGCACTCGGCAAAACCGTAGACATCTTTATTGGGCTCGGCCGGGTGCATGTAGTCGATGCGCAGGTCCAGGGTCGGGCAGACCTCGAACTGCGGCAGCACGCACAAAGTGGCCATGCCACATGCGGTGTCCATCAGCGAGGTAATGGCGCCGCCATGAATCACCCCACTCTGGGGGTCGCCGACAATTTGTGGGCCGTAAGGCAAAATCACCGTGATGCCGTCCGTCGAGGCATCGTGCACCTGCATCCCCAGTACCTGGCAATGCCGCAACGCCGACAAAAAGCGGGTCGCACGCTCAAAAATAGGGTTTTGCACCCTGAATTCAACACATAAGTGCAACGCTCACCCCTGTATGCACTTCGTACGGCGTCTTCCAGCCCAAGCGCTTGCGCGGGCGTAGATTGATCCTCGCTACTGTCCGATTGACGGCTTCGACGGTCA
>NZ_JCBCUW010000048.1:0-42882 GCF_059862525.1 Pseudomonas sp. MF08875 | reverse complement strand
GTGAAACGATGCATCGCCGATGGTAGTGTGGGGTTTCCCCATGTGAGAGTAGGTCATCGTCAAGATTAAATTCCGAAACCCCATTTGCGAAAGCAGATGGGGTTTTGTTTTTGCGCGATGGAAAAGTTCGAGTAGCAAAGGCGAAGCTAAGTTGTTGGCTTGCCGCACCACTCTTTGATTTAGGCCGGCATCTGCTCTATTTTTGTATGCCCGCAACTTTCTGGGAGATTGGAAGGCAAGTTGGTCTGTGACGACTGCTGGCGTAGTGGGTGAGTGAAATTGGGGAGTTGTTGTCACATCGTTGGCAGTCGGCTTAGCTACGCAAGATGGGATGCCTGACCACTTCACTCCTCTTGTGATTTCTATGCAATAGGCCGAGGCATGGCTATTATGCGTGCCTCATTGTGAGGCGAGGCTTGCATGCTGACGTTGTTAAAGCTCCTGAAGGATGGTCGGTTTCACTCGGGTGAAGCGCTGGGCGCGATCCTAGGCGTCAGTCGAAGTGCTGTATGGAAACAACTACAGCGCCTTGAATCTGAACTTGGCATGCCTATCCATAGAGTGAGAGGGCGTGGGTACCGTTTAGCTGAGCCGCTGCAGCTGTTGGAGGCTGGCGCCATAATGAGTCTCGCTCATGGGTCCTGCTGGCCGATGTTCATTTCTGATTCTGTTGACTCCACAAATGCCCACGCCTTACGTCTTGTTGAGGAGGGAGTGGTTGCACCATTTCTCGTGCTCGCAGAACAGCAGTTGGCTGGGCGTGGGCGACGTGGCCGCAAATGGGTGAGTCCTTTTGCTCAAAACCTTTATTACAGTCTTGTTCTACGCATCGATGGCGGTCTTCGGCAACTAGAAGGGCTTAGCTTGGTTGTCGGCTTGGCGGTGCTCCAGGCGCTACGTGATTCCGGTGTATCGGAGGCGGGCTTAAAGTGGCCGAATGATGTGTTGGTCGGGCCTAGGAAAATAGCTGGGATTTTGTTGGAGCTGGTCGGTGATCCTGCGGATGTTTGCCACGTCGTGCTTGGTATAGGAGTTAATGCGAACATGCGGGTTGCTGAGGAGGTCGATCAGCAATGGACGTCAATCCGGCTCGAAACGGGTGAATTGGTTGATCGTAATCAGCTGGTGGCTCACTTGGGAGGTGTGCTCCAGAGCTACCTGCTTCGTCATCAGCAGTTTGGTTTTGCGGCGATTCAGGCGGAATGGGAAAAAAATCACCTGTGGCAGGGGTGTGCGGTCTCTCTCGTTGCTGGAGTTAGCCAGATTGATGGCGTCGTACTTGGAATTGATCGGCAGGGGGCCTTGCGCCTGGATGTGGCCGGGGTTGAGAACACATATAGCGGTGGCGAGCTGAGTCTGAGGTTGCGTGATGATACTTGAGCTCGATTGTGGAAATAGCTTCATCAAATGGCGGGTCCTTGAAGCGGACAAGGTGCGAGTGTTTGCCGAAGGCGTCGTTGATTCGGATCTTGCTCTGTTGGTAGGGTTGCATGCCCTCGTGGGGCTCTCATTGGAACATTGCCGCCTGGTAAGTGTCAGGGCTGCGGCGGAGACCGCTAATCTAGTTGCTGTCTTGGTGGACGCCTTTGGTGTCTCTATCGCCTGTGCTGCTCCTGCTCGGGAGATGTCGGGGGTGAAGAATGGCTATGAGGATTTTGAACGCTTAGGGTTGGATCGCTGGCTCGCGATGCTTGGAGGGTTTCGTCTGGCGTCAGGGGCATGTTTGGTGCTCGACTTCGGCACCGCTGCCACGGCGGATTTCATCTGTGCAGATGGTGAGCACCTGGGTGGGTTTATCTGCCCTGGCATGCCGTTGATGCGTCACCAGCTACGAACGCATACACGAAAAATAAGATATGACGATATCGCTGCCGAGCGCGCGCTGGATAGTTTTACTCCTGGTCGCTCAACCGTGGAGGCCGTTGAGCGCGGATGTACATTGATGCTCCGGGGTTTTGTGCTGACCCAGCTTGAGTTGGCCCGCAGCTATTGGGGGGACGATTTTGAAGTATTCCTCACAGGTGGGGATGCGGCGCTGGTCTCGAGCATAGTGCCGAAGGCGAAGGTCGTCCCTGACCTGGTATTTGTCGGCTTGGCGATGGCGTGCCCATTGTCTTGAGGTGTTTATGCGTTGGTTGTTTTTGTTGCTGGTGGTTCTCAATGTCTTCTATTACTTCTGGCATCAGCAGGAGGCGCCGTTAAGGGCGAAAGACGTTATGCCGCTAACGCTGTACCGCGGGTCCCAGCAAGATATTCGGCTGGTCAGTGAGTCGGCGATTACGGGTATGTCGTGGGGGGCAGGTGGCGCGGCGCCGCAAGCCAAAAGTACTTGCCTCTTTGTTGGTGGCTTTGCCAGCTCGCAGGAGGTTCAGTCTTTGGAGCGGCGCCTGGCGGGACTCCAGATTCGGAGTCGACGTGAGTCTGCTGGTTTGGGTGGCGTGATGGGTGTTTGGCTTCGTATTGAGCCTGAAAGTCGTAACCTGTTGGACGATCCGTTGTTGCAGAACCTTGCCAAGGAATTCAATGAGTTAAAACATAAAATAATGCCCTGTGAGGGGGTTGCAACTCAGGAATAGGTTGCATAGAATGGCGCCCGCTCAGCAGTGATGACCTTAACGGGTTGATAGTGTAGAGCGAAGGTCAACGCAGCTAACCTCAGGTTTTTAATGAGAAAATGCTTGACAGAAGGTCGGCGTAATGTAAAATGCCGGCTCGCTTAGGAGGGGTTCCCGAGCGGCCAAAGGGATCAGACTGTAAATCTGACGTCTACGACTTCGAAGGTTCGAATCCTTCCCCCTCCACCATTTTTAGCGTGAGCTGCAAGCTCCGCGGGTATAGTTTAGTGGTAGAACCTCAGCCTTCCAAGCTGATGATGCGGGTTCGATTCCCGCTACCCGCTCCAAGTTTGCAGGTTGTGCGGCGTGTTTTGCTCTTGTAGCTCAGTTGGTAGAGCACACCCTTGGTAAGGGTGAGGTCAGCGGTTCAAATCCGCTCAAGAGCTCCATATGACAAGGCAGATATGAAAATATCTGCCTTTGTTTTAAGGGTTGGATTGGTCGGCTTGCAGGTGATGTTGGGCCGCAGTTCAGCAGTCAAGTGGTTGTAATGTCTTTTTCAGGTCTGCATAATGGTCGGCCTGATTTTGTTTTAGGTCAGTAGCTCAATTGGCAGAGCGACGGTCTCCAAAACCGTAGGTTGGGGGTTCGATTCCCTCCTGACCTGCCAGATTCACTCGGTGTGTCTGGCTTTCTTTTCACAGGATCTTCATAGATGACTCCTAAAGCTGAAGCTCAAGGCTCTCGCTTCGATCTGCTCAAGTGGCTTGTAGTAGTCGCTTTGGTGGTTGTTGGCGTTGTTGGTAATCAATACTATTCCGCCTCGCCGATCCTGTACCGCGTACTCGCCTTGCTTGCTATTGCTGCTGTAGCTGCCTTTGTAGGTCTGCAGACTGCCAAGGGCAAGTCATTCTTTGTGCTGGTAAAGGAAGCTCGTACCGAGATTCGTAAAGTCGTTTGGCCAACTCGCCAAGAAACCACGCAGACCACGTTGATCGTTGTGGCTGTTGTTCTGGTTATGGCGTTGCTGTTGTGGGGTTTGGATTCCCTGCTAGGCTGGCTTGTTTCTTTGATTGTTGGCTAAGGGTGTCCCGTGGCTAAGCGTTGGTACGTTGTGCATGCTTACTCGGGTTACGAGAAGCACGTGATGCGCTCGCTGGTAGAGCGTGTAAAGCTGGCAGGCATGGAAGATGGCTTCGGCGAAATTCTGGTTCCCACTGAAGAAGTGGTTGAAATGCGTAATGGCCAGAAACGCAAAAGTGAGCGCAAGTTCTTTCCTGGTTATGTGCTAGTTCAAATGGATATGAATGAGGGTACTTGGCACTTGGTCAAGGATACTCCTCGCGTCATGGGTTTTATCGGCGGTACGGCTGACAAGCCGGCTCCGATTACCGACAAAGAAGCGGAAGCGATTCTGCGTCGCGTTGCCGATGGTAGTGACAAGCCGAAGCCGAAAACACTGTTCGAGCCGGGTGAAGTTGTGCGTGTCACCGACGGTCCGTTCGCTGATTTCAACGGTACAGTCGAAGAAGTTAACTACGAAAAGAGCCGGATTCAGGTCGCGGTGCTCATTTTCGGTCGCTCTACCCCGGTAGAGCTAGAGTTCAGCCAGGTCGAAAAGGTCTAGCAGAACAAACATCCCAACCCCGCAGCCTTAGGCTGTGGGGTTTTGTCGTCACTGGGATAAACGCGCAAGTAACCGGGGAGCCTTTCGAGGCGTTTGAACCCGTAATTGGAGTGCCTCATGGCCAAGAAGATTACCGCTTACATCAAGCTGCAAGTTAAGGCCGCTCAGGCCAACCCAAGCCCGCCCGTCGGTCCAGCTCTGGGTCAACACGGTGTGAACATCATGGAGTTCTGCAAAGCTTTCAACGCCCGTACTCAGGGTATTGAGCCAGGCCTGCCGACTCCAGTGATTATTACTGTCTATAGCGACCGTAGCTTCACGTTCGAAACCAAGTCGACCCCTGCTTCGGTTCTGCTGAAGAAGGCTGCTGGTCTGACTAGCGGTTCCGCTCGTCCTAACACCGTTAAGGTTGGCACCGTTACCCGTGCTCAGCTGGAAGAAATCGCGAAAACCAAAAACGCGGATCTGACTGCAGCTGATATGGATGCAGCCGTGCGTACCATCGCCGGTTCTGCTCGTAGCATGGGCCTTAACGTGGAGGGTGTGTAATGGCTAAGCTGACCAAGCGCCAAAAGGCTATCGCCGGCAAAATCGAAGCAGGCAAGGCCTACAACTTTGTAGACGCCGCCGCTCTGCTGACTGAGCTGTCGACTGTCAAGTTCAGCGAGTCCGTAGACGTTGCTGTAAATCTGGGTGTTGACCCGCGTAAATCCGACCAGGTCGTTCGTAGCGCAACTGTGCTGCCACACGGTACTGGCAAGACTGTACGCGTTGCTGTCTTCACCCAAGGCCCGGCGGCTGAAGCTGCTCTGGCCGCTGGCGCCGATCGCGTTGGCATGGATGATCTGGCTGCCGAAATGAAAGGCGGCGACCTGAACTATGACGTCGTTATTGCTTCCCCGGATGCAATGCGTGTTGTAGGTCAGTTGGGTCAAATCCTCGGCCCGCGCGGCCTGATGCCCAACCCTAAAGTTGGCACCGTAACGCCAGACGTAGCTACCGCGGTTAAAAACGCCAAGGCTGGTCAGGTTCGTTATCGCACCGACAAAAACGGCATCATTCACACTTCCGTTGGCAAGGTTGGTTTCGACGCCGTCAAGCTGAAGGAAAACGTTGAAGCCCTGATCGCTGATCTGAAGCGTATCAAGCCAGCTTCCTCGAAAGGCATCTACGTCAAGCGCGTTACCCTGAGCACCACTATGGGCCCAGGTCTGGTCATCGACCAAGGCTCGCTGGACGTATAAGACACAGGTTGGCATGAGTCATCGTGCCAATTGAAAGATTGGGGTCCCTGCCTGGCGGGGGCTATCCAAGACCGTAGGCGACGCAAGTCTTAAACCTCAAGCCTACGCAGATGGTGCTCCCGGTTCCTTACCGAATCAGACACCAAAACGACATCCGGCTCCGGTTGGATGAAACGGTAACAAGCAGGAGTTAAACCCGTGGCAATTAATCTCGAAGACAAGAAGGCCATCGTCGCTGAAGTCAACGAGGCTGCCAAAGCTGCTCTGTCCGCTGTCGTGGCTGATGCCCGTGGTGTGACAGTAGGCGCTATGACCGGACTCCGTAAAGAGGCTCGTGAAGCTGGCGTTTACGTACGTGTTGTACGTAACACCCTGCTCAAGCGCGCTGTTGCGGACACTGAATACAGTGTTCTCAATGACGTGTTCACCGGCCCGACCCTGATTGCGTTTTCCAAGGATCATCCAGGCGCTGCTGCCCGTTTGTTCAAGGAATTCGCCAAGGGTCAGGATAAGTTCGAGATCAAGGCAGCTGCGTTCGAGGGCAAGTTCCTCGCAGCTAACCAAATCGACGTACTGGCAACACTGCCGACCCGTGACGAAGCTATTTCGCAGCTGATGAGCGTGATTCAAGGCGCTACCAGCAAGCTGGCTCGTACTCTGGCTGCAGTTCGCGAACAAAAAGAAGCTGCAGCAGCCTAAGGCTGAGCATTTTCTCTCGCGTATTTTTGTTTATTTCGATGGCCGCGTAGGCCGTCCCCCAATTCAGGAAATACAGCAATGTCTATCTCCCAAGACGATATCCTCAACGCCGTAGCTGAAATGTCGGTTCTGCAGGTTGTTGAGCTGATCAAAGCTTTCGAAGAAAAATTCGGCGTTTCCGCTGCCGCTGCTTCTGCTGGCCCAGCTGTTGCTGCTGTTGCTGCTGAAGAGCAAACCGAATTCAACGTCATGCTGCTGGAAGCTGGCGAGAAGAAAGTAAACGTAATTAAGGCAGTACGTGAACTGACCGGTCTGGGCCTGAAAGAAGCCAAGGCTGTAGTTGACGGCGCTCCTGCCCAGGTTCTGGAAGCTGTATCGAAAGACGCAGCTGACAAAGCCAAAGCAACTCTGGAAGAAGCAGGCGCTAAAGTCGAGCTGAAGTAAGCATCGACTTTGCGTCTCCAGCCCAAGCGTTAAGCGAAAGGCTGATGGCTGGTGGCTCTTGCCACCGGCCTTTTTCCGTTATTGGCAATCGACTCGGTCGTCGCCATTAACGTGCGGTAACCACCCGATGCGGTGGCGCAGACCATGGGGTTTGCACGATTTTCTGGCTGCTCCCGTCGGGAGGGGCCAAACAAGCAGGTGACCAAGCTGGGGAACGCTGATGGCTTACTCATATACTGAGAAAAAACGTATCCGCAAGGACTTTAGCAAGTTGCCGGACGTCATGGATGTCCCGTACCTTCTGGCTATCCAGCTGGATTCGTATCGTGAATTCTTGCAGGCGGGAGCGACCAAAGATCAGTTCCGCGACGTGGGCCTGCATGCGGCCTTCAAATCCGTTTTCCCGATCATCAGCTACTCCGGCAATGCTGCGCTGGAGTACGTCGGTTATCGCCTGGGCGAACCGGCATTTGATGTCAAAGAATGCGTATTGCGCGGTGTAACTTACGCCGTACCTTTGCGGGTAAAAGTGCGCCTGATCATTTTCGACAAAGAGTCGTCGAACAAAGCGATCAAGGACATCAAAGAGCAAGAAGTCTACATGGGTGAAATCCCCCTGATGACTGAGAACGGTACCTTCGTAATCAACGGTACCGAACGTGTAATCGTTTCCCAGTTGCACCGTTCCCCTGGCGTGTTCTTCGACCACGACCGTGGCAAGACGCACAGCTCCGGTAAACTGCTGTACTCCGCGCGCATCATCCCTTACCGCGGTTCGTGGTTGGACTTCGAGTTCGACCCGAAAGACTGCGTGTTTGTGCGTATCGACCGTCGTCGCAAACTGCCTGCGTCGGTACTGTTGCGTGCCCTGGGTTACACCACCGAGCAAGTGCTCGATGCGTTCTACACCACCAACGTATTCCATGTGCAAGGTGAGAACCTCAGCCTGGAGCTGGTGCCTCAGCGCCTGCGTGGTGAAATTGCTGTCCTCGACATTCTCGATGACAAGGGCAAGGTTATTGTCGAGCAGGGTCGCCGTATTACCGCTCGCCACATCAACCAGCTGGAAAAAGCCGGGATCAAGGAGCTGCAAGTGCCTCTGGACTATGTCCTGGGCCGCACTACTGCCAAGGTCATCGTGCATCCGGCCACCGGTGAAATCCTGGCCGAGTGCAACACCGAGCTGAACACCGAGATTCTGGCCAAAATCGCCAAGTCTCAGGTTGTCCGCATCGAGACGCTGTACACCAACGACATCGACTGCGGTCCGTTCGTTTCCGACACGCTGAAGATCGACTCCACCAGCAACCAATTGGAAGCGCTGGTCGAGATCTATCGCATGATGCGTCCAGGCGAGCCGCCAACCAAAGACGCTGCCGAAACTCTGTTCAACAACCTGTTCTTCAGCCCTGAGCGTTATGACCTGTCTGCGGTCGGCCGGATGAAGTTCAACCGTCGTATCGGTCGTACCGAGATCGAAGGTTCGGGCGTGTTGTGCAAGGAAGACATCGTTGCTGTGCTGAAGACCCTGGTCGACATCCGCAACGGTAAAGGCATCGTCGACGACATCGACCACCTGGGTAACCGCCGTGTTCGCTGCGTAGGCGAAATGGCTGAGAACCAGTTCCGTGTTGGCCTGGTGCGCGTAGAGCGTGCGGTCAAAGAGCGTCTGTCGATGGCGGAAAGCGAAGGCCTGATGCCTCAGGACCTTATCAATGCCAAGCCTGTGGCTGCGGCAGTGAAAGAGTTCTTCGGCTCCAGCCAGCTTTCGCAGTTCATGGACCAGAACAACCCGCTCTCCGAGATTACCCACAAGCGCCGTGTCTCCGCACTGGGCCCGGGCGGTCTGACCCGTGAGCGTGCTGGCTTTGAAGTGCGTGACGTACACCCGACGCACTACGGTCGAGTTTGCCCGATCGAAACGCCGGAAGGCCCGAACATCGGTCTGATTAACTCCCTGGCGGCCTACGCGCGCACCAACCAGTACGGCTTCCTCGAGAGCCCGTACCGTGTGGTGAAAGACGCTCTGGTAACCGACGAGATCGTGTTCCTGTCCGCCATCGAAGAAGCCGATCACGTGATCGCTCAGGCCTCGGCCACGATGAACGACAAGAAAGTCCTGATCGATGAGCTGGTGGCTGTTCGTCACTTGAACGAGTTCACCGTCAAGGCGCCGGAAGACGTCACCCTGATGGACGTATCGCCCAAGCAGGTAGTTTCGGTTGCTGCGTCGCTGATCCCGTTCCTGGAACACGATGACGCCAACCGTGCGTTGATGGGTTCCAACATGCAGCGTCAAGCTGTACCGACCCTGCGCGCTGACAAGCCGCTGGTAGGTACCGGCATGGAGCGCAACGTTGCCCGTGACTCCGGCGTTTGCGTCGTGGCTCGTCGTGGTGGCGTGATCGACTCTGTTGATGCTAGCCGTATCGTGGTTCGTGTTGCCGATGACGAAGTTGAAACTGGCGAAGCCGGTGTCGACATCTACAACCTGACCAAGTACACCCGCTCGAACCAGAACACCTGCATCAACCAGCGTCCGCTGGTGAGCAAGGGTGATCGCGTTCAGCGTAGCGACATCATGGCCGACGGCCCGTCCACCGATATGGGTGAACTGGCGCTTGGCCAGAACATGCGCATCGCGTTCATGGCATGGAACGGCTTCAACTTCGAAGACTCCATCTGCCTGTCCGAGCGTGTGGTTCAAGAAGATCGCTTCACCACGATCCACATCCAGGAACTGACCTGCGTGGCACGTGACACCAAGCTTGGGCCTGAGGAAATCACTGCGGACATCCCGAACGTGGGTGAAGCCGCACTGAACAAGCTGGACGAAGCCGGTATCGTTTATGTAGGTGCTGAAGTCGGCGCAGGCGACATTCTGGTCGGTAAGGTCACTCCGAAAGGCGAGACCCAACTGACTCCAGAAGAAAAACTGCTGCGTGCCATCTTCGGTGAGAAAGCCAGCGACGTTAAAGACACTTCCCTGCGTGTGCCAACCGGCACCAAGGGTACTGTCATCGACGTGCAGGTCTTCACCCGTGACGGCGTTGAGCGTGATGCTCGTGCCCTGTCCATCGAGAAGACTCAGCTCGACGAGATCCGCAAGGACCTCAACGAAGAGTTCCGTATCGTTGAAGGTGCGACCTTCGAGCGTCTGCGCTCCGCTCTGGTCGGCCACAAAGCCGAAGGCGGCGCGGGCCTGAAGAAAGGTCAGGAGATCACCGACGAAGTGCTCGACGGTCTTGAGCATGGCCAGTGGTTCAAACTGCGCATGGCTGAGGATGCTCTGAACGAGCAGCTCGAGAAGGCTCAGGCCTATATCGTTGATCGCCGCCGTCTGCTGGACGACAAGTTCGAAGACAAGAAGCGCAAACTGCAGCAGGGCGATGACCTGGCTCCAGGCGTGCTGAAAATCGTCAAGGTCTACCTGGCAATCCGCCGCCGCATCCAGCCGGGCGACAAGATGGCCGGTCGTCACGGTAACAAAGGTGTGGTGTCCGTCATCATGCCGGTTGAAGACATGCCGCACGATGCCAATGGCACGCCGGTAGACGTCGTTCTCAACCCGTTGGGCGTACCTTCGCGTATGAACGTCGGTCAGATCCTTGAAACCCACCTGGGCCTCGCGGCCAAAGGTCTGGGCGAGAAGATCAACCGCATGATCGAAGAGCAGCGCAAAGTCGCTGACCTGCGCAAGTTCCTGCACGAGATCTACAACGAGATCGGCGGCCGCAACGAAGAGCTGGACACCTTCTCCGACCAGGAAATCCTGGACCTGGCGAAGAACCTGCGCGGCGGTGTACCGATGGCCACTCCGGTGTTCGACGGTGCCAAGGAAAGCGAAATCAAGGCCATGCTGAAACTGGCTGACCTGCCGGAAAGCGGCCAGATGCAGCTGACTGATGGCCGTACCGGCAACAAGTTCGAGCGCCCGGTTACCGTTGGCTACATGTACATGCTGAAGCTGAACCACTTGGTAGACGACAAGATGCACGCTCGTTCTACCGGTTCGTACAGCCTGGTTACCCAGCAGCCGCTGGGTGGTAAGGCGCAGTTCGGTGGTCAGCGTTTCGGGGAGATGGAGGTCTGGGCACTGGAAGCATACGGTGCTGCATACACTCTGCAAGAAATGCTCACAGTGAAGTCGGACGATGTGAACGGCCGGACCAAGATGTACAAAAACATCGTGGACGGCGATCACCGTATGGAGCCGGGCATGCCCGAGTCCTTCAACGTGTTGATCAAAGAAATTCGTTCCCTCGGCATCGATATCGATCTGGAAACCGAATAACACGTGACGCGAATCGAGAGCGTGGCAGTGATGCCCGCTCTCTGCTCCGCCAGGAGGAAAGGCCTTGAAAGACCTACTGAATTTGCTGAAAAACCAGGGTCAAGTCGAAGAGTTCGACGCCATCCGTATTGGGTTGGCATCGCCTGAGATGATCCGTTCGTGGTCGTTCGGTGAAGTTAAAAAGCCGGAAACCATCAACTACCGTACGTTCAAACCTGAGCGTGACGGCCTGTTCTGCGCCAAGATCTTTGGCCCGGTAAAGGATTACGAGTGCCTGTGCGGTAAGTACAAGCGCTTGAAGCACCGTGGTGTGATCTGCGAGAAGTGCGGCGTTGAAGTTGCGCTGGCAAAAGTTCGCCGTGAGCGCATGGCGCACATCGAACTGGCTTCGCCGGTTGCCCACATCTGGTTCCTGAAGTCACTGCCGTCGCGTATCGGCTTGCTGATGGACATGACCCTGCGTGATATCGAACGCGTTCTCTACTTCGAGAGCTACGTCGTTATCGATCCAGGCATGACCACTCTTGAAAAAGGTCAGCTGCTCAACGATGAGCAGTACTTCGAAGCGCTGGAAGAGTTTGGCGACGATTTCGATGCCCGCATGGGTGCCGAGGCTGTGCGCGAACTGCTGCACGCTATCGACCTGGAACACGAGATTGGTCGTCTGCGTGAAGAAATTCCGCAAACCAACTCCGAAACCAAAATCAAGAAACTGTCCAAGCGTCTGAAGTTGATGGAAGCCTTTCAGGGTTCCGGCAACCTCCCAGAGTGGATGGTGCTGACCGTTCTGCCGGTTCTGCCGCCAGACCTGCGTCCGCTGGTACCGTTGGATGGCGGCCGCTTCGCGACTTCCGACCTCAACGACCTGTACCGCCGCGTTATCAACCGTAACAACCGCTTGAAGCGTCTGCTCGACCTGTCCGCTCCGGACATCATCGTGCGCAACGAAAAGCGTATGTTGCAGGAAGCGGTTGACGCCTTGCTCGACAACGGCCGTCGTGGCCGTGCGATCACCGGTTCGAACAAGCGTCCTCTGAAATCCCTGGCTGACATGATTAAGGGTAAGCAGGGTCGTTTCCGTCAGAACTTGCTCGGTAAGCGTGTTGACTACTCCGGTCGTTCGGTAATTACCGTGGGCCCGACCTTGCGTCTGCACCAGTGCGGTCTGCCGAAGAAGATGGCTCTGGAACTGTTCAAGCCGTTCATTTTCGGCAAGCTTGAAATGCGTGGCCTCGCGACCACCATCAAAGCGGCCAAGAAAATGGTCGAGCGCGAGCTGCCAGAGGTTTGGGACGTTCTCGCTGAAGTGATCCGCGAACACCCGGTTCTCCTCAACCGTGCACCGACCCTTCACCGTCTGGGTATCCAGGCGTTTGAACCGGTACTGATCGAAGGTAAGGCTATCCAGCTGCACCCTCTGGTCTGTGCTGCGTACAACGCCGACTTCGACGGCGACCAAATGGCCGTGCACGTACCGCTGACACTGGAAGCCCAGTTGGAAGCGCGTGCGTTGATGATGTCGACCAACAACATTCTGTCGCCAGCCAACGGTGAGCCAATCATCGTTCCGTCGCAGGACGTTGTATTGGGTCTGTACTACATGACCCGTGAAGCGATCAACGCCAAGGGCGAAGGTCGTGTGTTCGCTGACCTGCAAGAAGTTGACCGTGTATTCCGTGCCGGCGAAGCCGCACTGCATGCCAAGGTCAAAGTGCGGATCCACGAAACCGTCAACGACCGTGATGGCGGCAGCGTGAGCAACGTTCGTATTGTCGACACGACTGTCGGCCGTGCACTGTTGTATCAAGTTGTGCCAAAAGGTCTGTCGTACGACGTCGTCAACCTGCCGATGAAGAAAAAGGCGATCTCCAAGCTGATTAACCAGTGCTACCGCGTGGTTGGTTTGAAAGAGACCGTGATTTTCGCTGACCAGTTGATGTACACCGGTTTTGCTTATTCGACCATTTCCGGCGTTTCCATCGGTGTTAACGACTTCGTTATCCCGGATGAAAAAGCCCGCATCATCAGTGCTGCCACTGATGAAGTGAAAGAGATCGAGAGCCAGTATGCCTCTGGCCTGGTAACCCAGGGCGAGAAGTACAACAAGGTGATCGACCTTTGGTCCAAGGCCAACGACGAAGTCTCCAAGGCAATGATGGCCAACCTCTCGAAAGAGAAAGTCATCGACCGCCATGGCGTTGAAGTCGATCAAGAATCGTTCAACTCGATGTACATGATGGCCGACTCGGGTGCGCGGGGTTCTGCTGCGCAGATCCGTCAGCTCGCCGGTATGCGTGGCCTGATGGCCAAGCCGGACGGCTCCATCATCGAAACGCCGATTACCGCGAACTTCCGTGAAGGTTTGAGCGTACTCCAGTACTTCATCTCCACTCACGGTGCTCGTAAAGGTCTGGCGGATACCGCGTTGAAAACCGCTAACTCCGGTTACCTGACTCGTCGTCTGGTAGACGTTGCACAAGACTTGGTCGTGACCGAGATCGACTGCGGCACCGAGCACGGCCTGCTGATGACTCCGCACATTGAAGGCGGTGATGTAGTTGAGCCTTTGGGTGAGCGCGTACTGGGTCGAGTCATCGCCCGCGACGTATTCAAGCCAGGTACCGAGGACGTTATCGTTCCTGCCGGCACCCTGGTGGACGAGAAGTGGGTCGAGTTCATCGAACTCAACAGCATCGACGAAGTGATCGTTCGCTCGCCGATCAGCTGCGAAACCCGCTACGGCATTTGCGCCAAGTGCTACGGCCGTGATCTGGCCCGTGGTCACCAGGTGAACATCGGTGAAGCGGTCGGCGTAATCGCTGCCCAGTCCATCGGTGAGCCGGGTACCCAGCTGACCATGCGTACGTTCCACATCGGTGGTGCGGCAAGCCGGACCTCCGCAGCCGACAGCGTTCAGGTGAAGAATGGCGGTACCGTCCGTCTGCATAACCTCAAGCACGTTGAGCGAGTGGATGGTCACCTGGTGGCTGTATCCCGTTCCGGTGAGCTGGCCATCGCTGATGACTTCGGTCGTGAGCGTGAGCGCTACAAGCTGCCATACGGCGCCGTGATTTCGGTTAAAGAAGGTGACAAGGTCGACGCTGGCGCAATCGTGGCCAAGTGGGATCCGCACACTCACCCAATCGTTACCGAAATGAAAGGTACCGTGACCTACGTGGGCATGGAAGAAGGCATCACGATCAAGCGTCAGACTGACGAATTGACCGGTATGACCAACATTGAAGTACTTGACGCGAAAGATCGTCCAGCTGCTGGCAAGGACATCCGTCCAGCCGTGAAGATGGTCGACGACAACGGCAAGGATCTGTTGCTGCCAGGCACTGACGTAATCGCTCAGTACTTCCTGCCAGCCAACGCCCTCGTCGGTGTGGCGGACGGTGCGCGGATCGCGATCGGTGATGTAATCGCTCGTATCCCGCAAGAGACCTCGAAGACCCGTGACATCACCGGTGGTCTGCCGCGTGTTGCCGACCTGTTTGAAGCCCGTCGTCCGAAAGAAGCCTCGATTCTGGCTGAAGTCAGCGGCACCATCGCGTTCGGTAAAGAGACTAAGGGCAAGCGCCGTCTGGTCATTACCCCGAACGATGGTACCGACCCGTACGAGGAGCTGATTCCGAAGTGGCGTCACCTGAACGTCTTCGAAGGCGAACAAGTGAACCGCGGCGAAGTTATCTCCGACGGTCCGAGCGACCCGCACGACATCCTGCGTCTGCTGGGTGTGAGTGCATTGGCCAAGTACATCGTCAACGAGATCCAGGATGTTTATCGCCTGCAAGGCGTGAAGATCAACGACAAGCACATCGAGACCATCCTGCGTCAGATGCTGCGTAAAGTTGAGATCGCTGAATCCGGCGATTCCAGTTTCATCAAGGGCGACCAGATGGAACTGACTCATGTACTGGTAGAGAACGAGCGTTTGAGCGCAGAAGACAAATTTGTCTCCAAGTTCACTCGCGTACTGCTGGGTATCACCAAGGCGTCGTTGTCCACCGAATCGTTCATCTCGGCGGCTTCCTTCCAGGAAACCACTCGCGTACTGACCGAAGCGGCGGTAACTGGCAAGCGTGACTACCTGCGCGGCCTGAAAGAAAACGTGGTTGTGGGTCGTTTGATCCCGGCCGGTACCGGCCTGGCCTATCACAGCGAGCGCAAGCGCCGCCGTGATGCTGACAAGCCGCTGCGCGTGAGCGCCAGTGAAGTGGAAGCTGCACTGACCGAAGCGCTGAACTCTAGCGGTAACTGAGTTCTGCGATAAATAAGGCCGGGCCCTGGCAGCTCCGTTCGTCGGGTCGAGACATTCATGTCCCGGCACGAAGGGTGGAGAGGTCGGGGCCTTGCCTTGACTGGGGGCAAGATCCTCTTTAGACTCTTGTACCCCTAAATTTGGCGGGAACTCGTTCCTGCCATTTTGCTTTTCTTGCAAGACAATAGCGTCGCAAGACAACAGTGGAGCTAGTAGATGGCAACTATCAACCAGCTGGTACGTCAGCCGCGTAAGCGTATCGTCGAGAAATCCGACGTGCCTGCGCTGCAGAACTGCCCGCAACGTCGTGGCGTATGCACCCGTGTGTATACCACCACGCCGAAAAAACCTAACTCGGCACTGCGTAAAGTATGCCGTGTGCGTCTGACCAACGGTTTCGAGGTTTCCTCGTACATCGGCGGTGAAGGCCACAACCTGCAAGAACACAGCGTGGTACTGATCCGTGGCGGTCGTGTAAAAGACTTGCCGGGTGTTCGTTATCACACCGTACGCGGCTCTCTGGATACTTCCGGCGTTAAAGGTCGTAACCAGGGCCGTTCGAAGTACGGTACCAAGAAGCCTAAGTAGTAGCGGCTTTTTGTAAAAACTGAACCATCTTATTTTCTGAGTCGATAAGAGTAAGGTCGGAGGCGTCCCGAAAGGGCACCGATTCCGAGCGAACCTGAAGACCGTTTGAGGGCTTATCCATGCCAAGAAGACGCGTAGCAGCCAAGCGCGAAGTGCTTGACGATCCAAAATACGGAAGCCAAATCCTGGCCAAGTTCATGAACCACGTAATGGAGAGCGGCAAAAAAGCCGTTGCCGAGCGTATCGTTTATGGCGCGCTGGAAAAGGTTAAAGAACGCAAGAACAGCGACCCCCTGGAAATCTTCGAGAAAGCTCTCGACGCCATCGCTCCGCTGGTCGAAGTGAAGTCGCGCCGTGTAGGCGGTGCTACTTACCAGGTTCCGGTCGAAGTTCGCCCGTCCCGTCGTAACGCTCTGGCAATGCGCTGGTTGGTAGACTTCGCCCGTAAGCGCGGCGAGAAGTCTATGGCCCTGCGTTTGGCTGGCGAACTGTTGGACGCTGCTGAAGGTAAAGGTGCTGCAGTTAAGAAGCGTGAAGACGTGCACCGTATGGCTGAAGCTAACAAAGCTTTCTCGCACTACCGCTTCTAATTTCAGCGCTACTCATTTTGCGAGGGCTTTATGGCTCGTACTACACCGATTAACCGCTACCGTAACATCGGTATCGTTGCTCACGTGGATGCTGGTAAAACCACCACCACCGAGCGCGTCCTTTTTTACACTGGCAAAAGTCACAAGATGGGCGAGGTGCATGACGGCGCCGCGACCACCGACTGGATGGTTCAGGAGCAGGAGCGTGGTATTACCATTACTTCTGCTGCCATTACCGCCTTCTGGAAGGGTTCTGCTAAGCAGTACAAAGACGAGCATCGCTTTAACGTTATTGATACCCCGGGTCACGTAGACTTCACCATTGAAGTTGAGCGTTCCCTGCGCGTGCTCGACGGCGCTGTCGTCGTGTTCTGCGGTACTTCGGGTGTTGAGCCTCAGTCGGAAACCGTATGGCGCCAAGCCAACAAATACGGCGTTCCACGTCTTGTTTACGTCAACAAGATGGACCGTGCGGGTGCGAACTTCCTGCGCGTGATCGGTCAGATCAAGCAGCGTCTGGGTCACACTCCGGTGCCAATTCAGTTGGCTATCGGTTCCGAAGATAACTTCCAGGGTCAGATCGATCTGGTCACCATGGAAGCTGTTTATTGGAATGATGCCGACAAGGGCATGACTCCTCGTCGCGAAGCTATTCCTGCTGAGTTGCAGGAGCTGGCTGACGAGTGGCGCAACAACATGGTCGAGGCTGCAGCCGAAGCCAACGAAGAGCTCATGAACAAGTACCTCGAAGGTGAAGAGCTTACCAACGAGGAAATCAAGGCCGCTCTGCGTCAGCGTACTATTGCGGGTGAGATCGTTCTGGCTGTTTGCGGTTCCTCCTTCAAGAACAAGGGTGTTCCCCTGGTTCTCGACGCCGTTATCGACTACTTGCCGGCTCCTACCGACATTCCTGCCATCAAGGGTACTGACCCGGATGATGAGGAAAAGGAAATGGAGCGTCATGCAGACGATAGCGAGCCGTTCTCGGCTCTGGCGTTCAAGATCGCTACCGACCCATTCGTGGGTACCTTGACCTTCGTCCGTGTTTACTCGGGCGTGTTGAACTCCGGCGACGGCGTAATCAACTCGGTCAAAGGCAAGAAAGAGCGCGTGGGTCGTATGGTGCAAATGCACGCAAACGCCCGTGAAGAAATCAAGGAAGTGCGCGCTGGCGACATCGCGGCCTTGATCGGTATGAAGGACGTCACTACTGGCGAGACTTTGTGCAACGCTGACAAGCCAATCATCCTGGTTCGCATGGACTTCCCGGAGCCGGTTATTTCGGTTGCCGTTGAGCCTAAGACCAAGGATGACCAGGAAAAAATGGGCATCGCACTGGGCAAACTTGCTCAGGAAGATCCATCTTTCCGTGTGAAAACTGATGAAGAGACTGGTCAGACGATCATCTCTGGCATGGGCGAGTTGCACCTGGACATCTTGGTTGACCGGATGCGCCGTGAGTTCAACGTTGAAGCCAACATCGGTAAGCCTCAGGTTTCCTATCGTGAGCGCATCACGAAGAACTGTGAAATCGAAGGCAAGTTCGTTCGTCAGTCCGGCGGTCGTGGTCAGTTTGGCCATTGCTGGATCCGTTTTGCTCCTGCTGACGAAGGTCAGGAAGGTCTGCAATTCGTGAACGAAGTAGTGGGTGGTGTGGTTCCTAAGGAATACATCCCGGCTATCCAGAAGGGTATCGAAGAGCAGATGAAGAACGGTGTTGTTGCCGGCTATCCGCTGATCGGCCTGAAGGCGACCGTTTTTGATGGTTCTTACCACGACGTCGACTCGAACGAGATGGCGTTTAAGGTAGCTGCTTCCATGGCGACCAAGCAGCTGGCCCAGAAGGGTGGTGGTGAGCTGCTTGAGCCGATCATGGCGGTGGAAGTTGTTACGCCTGAAGACTATATGGGTGACGTAATGGGCGACCTTAACCGTCGTCGCGGCATGATCCTGGGTATGGAAGATACGGTTTCCGGTAAGGTTATCCGTGCTGAAGTTCCGTTGGGCGAGATGTTCGGTTACGCGACCGACGTTCGTTCGATGTCTCAGGGTCGCGCAAGCTACTCTATGGAATTCAAAAAATACAATACGGCTCCGTCGCACATCGTCGAAACCGTTACCAAAAAACAAGGCTGATTCAGTCCTTTAGGCAAGGAGTTAATTGTCGTGGCTAAAGAAAAATTTGATCGTTCCCTACCGCACGTCAACGTTGGCACTATCGGTCACGTTGACCACGGTAAAACTACGCTGACTGCTGCTCTGACTCGTGTTTGCTCCGAGATTTTCGGTTCGGCTGTTGTTGATTTCGACAAAATCGACAGTGCGCCAGAAGAAAAAGCTCGTGGTATCACGATCAACACTGCTCACGTTGAATACAACTCGCTGATCCGTCACTACGCTCACGTTGACTGCCCAGGTCACGCCGACTATGTGAAGAACATGATCACCGGTGCTGCCCAAATGGACGGCGCGATCCTGGTTTGCTCGGCCGCTGATGGTCCGATGCCACAAACCCGTGAGCACATCCTGTTGTCTCGTCAGGTAGGCGTTCCGTACATCGTGGTTTACCTGAACAAGGCTGACCTGGTAGACGACGCTGAGCTGCTGGAACTGGTTGAGATGGAAGTGCGCGATCTGCTGAGCACTTACGACTTCCCAGGCGACGACACTCCGATCATCATCGGTTCTGCTCGTATGGCGCTGGAAGGCAAAGACGACAACGAAATGGGCACCACTTCCGTACGGAAACTGGTTGAGACTCTGGATAGCTACATCCCAGATCCTGTCCGTGTTATCGACAAGCCGTTCCTGATGCCAATCGAAGACGTATTCTCGATCTCCGGTCGCGGTACTGTTGTAACTGGTCGTATCGAGCGCGGTATCGTCAAGGTTCAAGATCCACTGGAAATCGTTGGTCTGCGTGACACTACCGTCACCACCTGCACCGGTGTTGAGATGTTCCGTAAGCTGCTCGACGAAGGTCGTGCTGGCGAGAACTGCGGCGTTCTCCTGCGTGGTACCAAGCGTGACGACGTTGAGCGTGGCCAGGTTCTGGTCAAGCCAGGTTCGGTTAAGCCGCACACCAAGTTCGAAGCAGAAGTTTACGTTCTGAGCAAGGAAGAAGGCGGTCGTCACACTCCGTTCTTCAAAGGCTACCGTCCACAGTTCTACTTCCGTACTACTGACGTGACTGGTAACTGCGAGCTGCCAGAAGGCGTTGAAATGGTAATGCCGGGCGACAACATCAAAATGGTTGTCACCCTGATCAAAACCATCGCAATGGAAGACGGTCTGCGTTTCGCAATCCGCGAAGGCGGCCGTACCGTTGGTGCTGGCGTTGTAGCTAAAATCATCGAGTAATCTCTCTTCTGAGATTGCGCTGATGTTTTGAGAGAGGCCCCCGCTTAGCGGGGGCCTTTTTTATTGGGTTGACACCTATCTGGGCCGTCTATAGAATTGCGCCTCCTTTTAACGGGCGTATTGCGCTCGCTGGGAATAGCAGCCGGAGTCTGAAATCCAATGCAAAATCAGCAAATCCGTATCAGGTTGAAGGCTTTCGACCATCGCCTGATCGACCAATCCACCCAGGAAATCGTGGAAACCGCGAAACGTACTGGTGCTCAAGTGCGTGGTCCAATTCCACTGCCTACCCGTAAAGAGCGGTTCACCGTTCTGGTCTCCCCGCACGTCAACAAAGACGCGCGTGACCAGTACGAGATCCGTACTCATAAGCGCGTTCTGGATATCGTCCAGCCAACGGATAAAACCGTTGATGCACTTATGAAGCTTGATCTTGCGGCCGGTGTGGAAGTGCAGATCAGCCTCGGCTAAGACTCGGTCTTAGTCGTGTAACGCTCTGAAATGGGCGGCCATAGCGGGTGAAAGCCCCGTACACTCATGAGGTTTACAACATGACTATTGGTGTAGTCGGTCGTAAATGCGGTATGACCCGTATTTTCACCGAAGAAGGTGTCTCCATTCCGGTCACGGTCATTGAGATCGAGCCGAATCGCGTCACCCAGTTCAAAACTGAAGAAACCGATGGCTATCGTGCAGTGCAAGTCACTGTCGGCGAGCGTCGTGCTTCGCGTGTGACTGCTGCTCAAGCAGGTCACTTCGCTAAAGCAAACGTTGCAGCTGGTCGTACCGTAATGGAATTCCGCCTTGAAGAAGGCGAGTACCAAGCAGGCGATCTGATCAACGCTGAAATCTTCGCTGCTGGTCAACTGGTTGATGTAACCGGTCAGTCCAAAGGTAAAGGCTTCCAGGGTACGATCAAGCGTTGGAATTTCCGTGGTCAAGACAACACTCACGGCAACTCCGTTTCCCACCGCGTCCCGGGCTCTATTGGCCAGTGCCAGACTCCTGGTCGTGTATTCAAGGGCAAAAAAATGTCCGGTCATATGGGCGCTGAGCGCGTGACCGTGCAGTCCCTCGAAGTAGTGCGCGTCGACGCTGAACGCAATCTGTTGTTGGTCAAGGGTGCTGTTCCTGGCGCTACTGGCGGCAACCTGGTTGTACGTCCAGCGGCCAAGGCTCGCGGTTAAGGGGAAGCTGACATGCAATTAAATGTAAATGACGCTCAAGCGATCGAAGTTTCCGAACTGACATTTGGCGGCGAATTCAACGAGACGCTGGTTCACCAAGCAGTCGTGGCCTACATGGCCGGCGGCCGTCAAGGTAGCAAGCAGCAAAAGACCCGTTCCGACGTTCGTGGTGGCGGTAAGCGCCCTTGGCGTCAGAAAGGTACTGGCCGTGCTCGTGCCGGTACTATCCGTAGCCCTATCTGGCGCGGCGGCGGTACTACTTTCGCAGCTCGTCCGCAGGATCACACTCAGAAGCTCAACAAGAAGATGTACCGCGCAGCTCTGCGCTCCATCCTTGCTGAACTCGTGCGTACTGATCGTCTGGTCGTGGTTCAGGACTTCGCTGTTGAAGCGCCGAAAACCAAAGATCTGCTGAACAAGCTCAATGGCATGGGTCTGACTGATGTCCTGATCGTGTCCGAAGCTGTAGATCAGAACCTGTACCTGGCTGCTCGCAACCTGCCACATGTTGATGTACGTGACGTGCAAGGTTCCGATCCAGTTAGTCTGATCGCATACGACAAGGTATTGATTACCGTGTCGGCCGTGAAGAAATTCGAGGAGCTGCTGGGATGAACCAGGAACGCGTATTTAAAGTTCTGCTTGGCCCGCACGTTTCCGAGAAGGCTACGGTTCTGGCAGACAAGAAAGGCCAGTTCGTTTTCAAGGTTGCTACTGATGCAACCAAGCTGGAAATCAAGAAGGCCGTCGAAAGCCTGTTCAGCGTGAAAGTAGAGCGTGTTACTACCCTGAATGTTCTGGGTAAGAGCAAGCGCACTGCTCGCGGTCTGGGCAAGCGTAATGACTGGAAGAAGGCAGTTATCTCCCTTCAGCCAGGCCAAGATCTCGATTTCAGCAGCAGTGCTGAGTAAGGAAGGGGTGCATCATGGCAATCGTTAAATGCAAACCGACTTCCCCTGGCCGCCGTTTTGTGGTCAAGGTGGTCAACCAGGAGCTGCATAAAGGCGCTCCTCACGCACCGCTGCTCGAGAAGAAATCGAAGACTGGTGGTCGTAACAACAATGGTCGTATTACCACTCGTCACATCGGTGGTGGCCATAAGCAGCATTATCGTCTGGTCGATTTCCGTCGTAACGACAAAGATGGCATCTCTGCCACTGTCGAGCGTATCGAATACGATCCAAACCGTACTGCTCACATCGCTCTGCTGCTGTACGCAGATGGCGAGCGTCGCTACATCATCGCGCCTAAAGGCGTGAGCGCTGGCGACCAGCTGATCGCAGGTGCCCTGGCACCGATCAAGCCGGGCAACGCTCTGCAACTGCGTAACATTCCAGTTGGTAGCACCGTACACGGCATCGAATTGAAGCCAGGCAAGGGCGCGCAAATCGCTCGTTCCGCTGGTGCTTCGGCTCAGTTGATCGCTCGCGAAGGTGTCTACGTGACCCTGCGTCTGCGTTCCGGTGAGATGCGTAAAGTATTGGCTGAATGCCGTGCGACTCTGGGCGAGGTCTCGAACTCCGAGCACAGCCTGCGTTCGCTGGGTAAAGCTGGTGCCAAACGCTGGCGTGGCGTTCGCCCAACCGTTCGTGGTGTTGCCATGAACCCGGTTGACCACCCACATGGTGGTGGTGAAGGTCGTACCTCTGGTGGTCGTCATCCGGTATCGCCATGGGGCTTCCCGACTAAGGGCGCGAAGACTCGTGGTAATAAGCGTACCGACAAAATGATCGTCCGTCGTCGCAAGTAAATAGAGGGATACGACAGTGCCACGTTCTCTGAAAAAAGGTCCTTTTATTGATCTTCACCTACTGAAGAAGATCGAAGTGGCGGCGGAAAAGAACGATCGCAAACCAGTTAAGACCTGGTCGCGTCGTTCGATGATCCTGCCACAAATGGTCGGTCTGACCATCGCAGTACACAACGGTCGTCAGCACGTCCCAGTTCTCGTTAACGAAGACATGGTCGGCCACAAACTAGGCGAGTTTGCCGGTACCCGCACATATCGTGGGCACGTGGCAGACAAGAAAGCCAAGCGTTAAGGGGTAAGGAAATGGAAGTAGCCGCTAAGTTGTCGGGCGCTCGAATCTCCGCCCAGAAAGCCCGCTTGGTCGCCGACCAGATCCGCGGGAAGAAGGTGGGCGAAGCGCTCAACCTGTTGGCTTTCAGCAGTAAGAAAGCCGCCGAGATCATCAAGAAAGTGCTGGAGTCGGCCGTAGCCAACGCCGAGCATAACGAAGGCGCAGACGTTGATGACCTTAAGGTCTCCACCGTTTTCGTCAACGAAGGGCGTTCGCTGAAGCGAATCATGCCACGTGCCAAAGGCCGTGCTGATCGCATCGTCAAGCGGTCTTGCCATATCACTGTCAAGGTTGCTGACAAGTAACGGAGTCGAAGAGATGGGTCAGAAAGTACATCCCATTGGCATTCGCCTGGGAATCGTCAAGGAGCACACCTCCGTCTGGTACGCAGACGGTCGGACTTATGCGGACTATTTGTTCGCTGATCTGAAGGTGCGTGAGTATCTCCAAGACAAACTAAAAAGCGCGTCCGTAAGCCGTATCGATATCCATCGTCCGGCGCAAACTGCACGTATCACCATCCACACTGCTCGTCCAGGTATCGTTATCGGGAAGAAAGGTGAAGATGTTGAGAAACTGCGTCAGGACCTGACCAAGCAAATGGGTGTGCCTGTGCACATCAATATCGAAGAGATCCGTAAGCCGGAGCTCGACGGTATGCTGGTTGCGCAGAGCGTAGCTCAGCAGCTGGAGCGTCGCGTAATGTTCCGTCGCGCTATGAAGCGCGCCGTACAGAACGCCATGCGCATTGGTGCCAAAGGCATCAAAATCCAAGTGAGCGGTCGTCTCGGCGGTGCTGAAATCGCACGTACTGAATGGTATCGCGAAGGTCGTGTGCCACTGCACACCCTGCGTGCCGACATCGACTATGCCAACTACGAAGCTCACACCACTTACGGTGTGATCGGTGTAAAGGTTTGGATCTTCAAAGGCGAAGTAATTGGTGGTCGCCAAGAAGAACTGAAACCACAAGCACCTGCGCCTCGTAAAAAAGCTGCTAAGTAAGGGGTACGCCAAATGTTGCAACCAAAGCGTACGAAGTTCCGCAAGCAGATGACAGGCCACAACCGTGGTCTGGCTCAGCGCGGTAGCAAAGTCAGCTTCGGCGAGTTCGCGCTGAAGTCTGTAGCTCGTGGTCGTCTCACCGCTCGTCAGATCGAGTCAGCGCGTCGTGCTCTGACCCGTCACGTAAAACGTGGCGGCAAGATCTGGATCCGTGTATTCCCGGACAAGCCTATTTCCAAGAAGCCACTCGAAGTTCGGATGGGTAAAGGTAAGGGTAACGTGGAGTACTGGGTTGCCCAGATTCAGCCAGGCAAAGTCCTGTATGAAATCGAGGGTGTAACTGAAGAGCTGGCGCGTGAGGCTTTTGCCCTGGCTGCTGCAAAGCTGCCGCTCGCCACCGCCTTTGTTAAACGGACGGTGATGTGATGAAAGCGAATGAACTTCGTGAAAAATCCGCACAGCAGCTGAACGAGCAACTGCTCGGCCTGCTGCGCGACCAGTTCAATCTGCGTATGCAGAAAGCAACTGGCCAGTTGGGGCAGTCTCATCTGCTCTCGCAAGTTAAGCGTGACATCGCTCGCGTGAAGACTGTGCTCAACCAGCAGGCAGGTAAGTAATCATGGCTGAAGCCGAAAAAACTGTCCGTACGCTGACTGGCCGTGTTGTCAGCGACAAGATGGACAAAACCATCACCGTTCTGATCGAGCGTCGCGTTAAGCACCCGATCTACGGTAAATACGTTAAGCGTTCGACTAAGCTGCACGCGCACGACGAAACCAACCAGTGCCACATCGGCGACAAAGTCACTATTCGTGAAACTCGTCCGTTGGCCAAGACCAAGTCTTGGGCACTGGTTGATGTTCTCGAACGCGCTGTGGAAGTCTAAGGACTAGGGGTCGGAGAAATTATATGATTCAGACTCAATCCATGCTCGATGTGGCCGATAACAGCGGCGCTCGCCGTGTTATGTGCATCAAGGTGCTGGGTGGCTCCCATCGTCGTTACGCTGGTATCGGTGACATCATCAAAGTTACCGTGAAGGAAGCAATTCCTCGCGGTAAAGTGAAAAAAGGCCAAGTGATGACTGCTGTAGTAGTCCGCACTCGTCACGGCGTTCGCCGTGCAGATGGCTCCATTATCCGCTTTGATGGCAACGCTGCTGTTCTTCTGAACAACAAGCAAGAGCCAATCGGCACCCGTATCTTTGGGCCAGTGACCCGTGAGCTTCGTACTGAGAAGTTCATGAAGATCGTCTCGCTCGCCCCAGAAGTGCTGTAAGGAGATCCGACATGCAAAAGATTCGTCGTGACGACGAGATCATCGTGATCGCCGGCAAAGACAAAGGTAAGCGCGGTAAGGTGCTGAAGGTTCTTGCTGACAACCGTCTGGTTGTTGGTGGTCTGAACTTGGTCAAGCGTCATACCAAGCCTAACCCGATGTCGGGCGTACAAGGCGGTATCGTCGAGAAAGAAGCGCCATTGCACGCTTCTAACGTCGCCATCTTCAACGGCGAAACCAACAAAGCTGATCGCGTTGGTTTCAAAGTAGAAGAAGGTAAGAAAATTCGTGTCTTCAAGTCGACCCAAAAAGCGGTTGATGCTTGAACACTGCTAGGTAGAAGACCATGGCACGACTAAAAGAGATTTACCGGAAGGAAATCGCACCGAAACTTAAGGAAGAACTTAAGCTTTCGAACGTGATGGAAGTTCCGCGCGTTACCAAAATCACCCTGAACATGGGTCTGGGCGAAGCGATCGGTGACAAGAAAGTCATCGAGCACGCTGTTGCTGACCTGGAAAAGATCACCGGCCAGAAAGTCGTTGTGACCTACGCTCGCAAATCCATCGCAGGCTTTAAAGTCCGCGAAGGTTGGCCGATCGGCGTCAAAGTGACCCTGCGTCGTGAGCGTATGTACGAATTCCTGGATCGTCTGCTGTCGATCTCCCTGCCTCGGGTTCGCGACTTCCGCGGCCTGAATGCCAAGTCCTTCGATGGTCGTGGTAACTACAGCATGGGCGTAAAAGAGCAGATCATTTTCCCGGAAATCGACTACGACAAGATCGATGCTCTCCGCGGTCTGGACATCACCCTGACCACCACTGCCAAGAACGATGATGAAGGCCGCGCTCTGCTGCGTGCATTCAAATTCCCGTTCCGCAACTGATTGGAGTAGGACCATGGCCAAGACGAGCATGAAAAACCGCGAGCTGAAGCGTCAGCTCACGGTTGCCAAGTACGCCAAAAAGCGTGCAGCACTGAAAGCAATCATCGTTGATCTGAACGCAAGTCCAGAAGCGCGTTGGGAAGCTACAGTTGCTCTGCAGAAGCAGCCACGTGACGCAAGCGCTTCGCGCATGCGTAACCGCTGCCGCCTGACTGGTCGTCCACACGGCGTTTACCGCAAGTTCGGCCTCGGCCGTAACAAACTGCGTGAAGCGGCAATGCGTGGTGACGTGCCGGGTCTGGTTAAAGCCAGCTGGTAAGTACGTTCAGCGTCAAGGTGGTTGGTCTCGCAAGATACTGACCGCCGGTGACCTTGAATCAGGAACAAGCCCCTTTTGGGGCTTGTTTCATTTCCGCAGTGTGTCTAGAATACCCGGCTCGCCTGAGCCCGTGTTTTTCTATGCTCGGAGATTCTCGGCGACATATGTAGCCGCAAGGCTAATTTTTTTGTATTAGGAGCGTCTAGCCCATGAGTATGCAGGACCCGTTAGCGGACATGCTAACTCGTATCCGTAATGCCCAGATGGCTGAAAAGTCCGTCGTAAGCATGCCATCTTCCACGTTGAAGGTAGCTGTTGCCAAAGTCCTGAAAGACGAAGGCTACATTGCGGGTTATCAGATCAGCAGCGAAATCAAGCCACTGCTGTCCATCGAGCTGAAGTACTTCGAGGGCCGTCCGGTCATCGAGGAAGTGAAGCGCGTTAGCCGTCCAGGCCTGCGTCAGTACAAGTCCGTTGAAGATCTGCCGAAAGTTCGTGGCGGTCTTGGCGTGTCTATCGTCTCCACCAACAAAGGTGTGATGACGGATCGTGCTGCGCGCGCTGCCGGTGTCGGCGGCGAAGTTCTTTGCACTGTGTTCTAAGGGGGGATAAGCATGTCTCGCGTCGCTAAGAACCCCGTTAAGCTGCCAGCCGGTGTCGAAGTCAAATTCGCAGGCCAACAGCTTTCGGTGAAGGGTGCCAAGGGTACTCTTGAACTGAACATCCATTCGTCCGTTGAGATTGTTGAAGAAGCTGGTGAGCTGCGTTTCGCTGCTCGCAATGGCGATCAACAAACCCGCGCAATGGCCGGTACCACTCGTGCGTTGGTAAACAACATGGTCCAAGGCGTAAGCCAAGGCTTCGAGCGTAAGCTCCAGCTGGTCGGTGTTGGTTACAAAGCGCAAGCAAAAGGCACGGTGCTGAACCTGGCCCTTGGCTTCTCGCACCCAGTGGATTACGAACTGCCGGAAGGCATCACCGCTGAGACTCCTAGCCAGACCGATATCCTGATCCGGGGCATCGATAAACAGCTAGTGGGTCAAGTGGCCGCTGAGATCCGCGACTTCCGTCCACCAGAGCCTTACAAAGGCAAAGGTGTGCGCTACGCGGACGAAGTCGTCCGTCGTAAAGAAGCCAAGAAGAAGTAGGGCATAGCAAATGACCGACAAAAAAGTTACTCGACTGCGTCGCGCTCGCAAAGCACGCCTGAAAATGCACGAACTCGAAGTCGTGCGTCTCTGCGTGTTCCGCTCGTCGCAGCACATCTACGCCCAGGTCATCTCGGCCGACGGCAACAAAGTCCTGGCAAGCGCCTCGACTTTGGATAAAGAACTGCGTGATGGTGCCACCGGCAACATCGACGCGGCCACTAAGGTTGGCCAGCTGGTCGCTACGCGTGCAAAAGCCGCTGGCGTCTCGCAGGTGGCTTTCGACCGCTCTGGCTTCAAGTACCACGGCCGCGTCAAGGCGCTGGCTGATGCTGCTCGTGAAGCTGGGCTGGAGTTCTAAGTTATGTCAAATAACGACCAAAAGCGCGACGAAGGCTACATTGAGAAGTTGGTTCAAGTTAACCGCGTAGCCAAAACCGTTAAAGGCGGCCGTATCTTCACTTTCACCGCGTTGACCGTGGTAGGTGATGGTAAAGGGCGTGTTGGCTTCGGCCGTGGCAAGTCGCGTGAAGTGCCTGCTGCGATCCAGAAGGCAATGGAAGCTGCTCGTCGCAACATGATCCAAGTGGACCTGAACGGCACCACTCTGCAGTACGCCATGAAATCCGCCCACGGCGCTTCCAAGGTTTACATGCAGCCTGCTTCTGAAGGTACCGGTATCATCGCAGGCGGCGCTATGCGTGCTGTCCTCGAAGTTGCTGGCGTTCAGAACGTTCTGGCCAAGTGCTACGGCTCGACTAACCCGGTAAACGTGGTTCACGCCACTTTCAAGGGTTTGAAGGCCATGCAATCTCCTGAGTCTATCGCCGCCAAGCGTGGCTTGACTGTCAAGGAGATCTTCTGATCATGGCTACCGTAAAAGTAACGCTGATCAAAAGCATGACCGGCCGCATCCCTAACCACAAGCTGTGCGTTAAGGGTCTGGGTCTGCGTCGCATCGGTCACACTGTAGAAGTACTTGATACTCCCGAGAATCGCGGGATGATCAACAAGGCTTACTACATGCTGCGTGTCGAGGGTTAATCGATGAAACTCAATGATCTGAGTCCAGCGCCGGGTTCCCGTCGCGAAAAGCATCGTCCGGGCCGTGGTATCGGTAGTGGTTTGGGCAAGACCGGTGGCCGTGGCCACAAAGGTCAGACCTCCCGCTCCGGTGGCACCATTGCTCCAGGCTTTGAAGGCGGTCAACAGCCGCTGCATCGTCGCCTGCCGAAGTTCGGTTTCGTTTCCCTGAAAGCCATGGACCGCGCAGAAGTGCGTCTGTCCGAGCTGGCCAAAGTGGAAGGCGACATCGTCACCGTGCAGACCCTGAAGGATGCCAACGTGATTAACGTCAACGTACAACGTGTGAAAATCATGCTGTCCGGTGAAGTCACTCGCGCTGTCACCATCAAGGGCATCGCCGCCACCAAAGGTGCGCGTGCGGCTATCGAAGCAGCTGGCGGCAAGTTCGAGGAATAAATGGCTAAGCAAGGTGCTCTCTCTGCGCTCGGCAAAGGCGGTATGTCTGAACTCTGGGCTCGTCTGCGTTTTCTGTTCCTGGCGATTATCGTCTACCGAATAGGCGCACACATCCCGGTTCCAGGTATTAACCCTGACCGACTCGCGGACCTGTTTCGACAGAATGAGGGGACCATTCTTAGCTTGTTCAACATGTTTTCCGGCGGCGCGCTGGAACGGATGAGCATATTTGCGCTGGGGATCATGCCGTACATTTCGGCATCGATCATCATGCAACTTATGACCGCCGTCAGCCCGCAGCTGGAGCAGTTGAAGAAGGAAGGTGAAGCTGGCCGTCGCAAGATCAGCCAGTACACCCGCTACGGCACTGTCATCCTCGCCCTGGTTCAGGCTATCGGCATGTCCGTTGGTCTGGCGGGGCAGGGTGTTGCGTTCACTGGTGACTTTGGCTTCCATTTCGTCGCGGTAACCACGTTTGTGGCTGGTGCGATGTTCATGATGTGGCTGGGTGAGCAGATTACTGAGCGTGGTGTTGGCAACGGTATCTCGATGTTGATCTTCGCGGGTATCGTCGCCGGTCTTCCGAGAGCGATTGGGCAGTCTTTCGAGTCTGCCCGTCAGGGCGATATCAATATCTTTGCCCTGGTTGCCATCGGTTTGTTGGCAGTAGCGATTATCGGTTTTGTGGTGTTCATTGAGCGTGGCCAGCGTCGTATCGCTGTTCACTACGCCAAGCGTCAGCAGGGCCGCAAGGTCTTCGCTGCGCAGACGAGCCACTTGCCGTTGAAAGTGAACATGGCTGGTGTTATTCCGGCCATCTTCGCGAGCAGCATTTTGCTGTTCCCGGCTTCGCTGGGTGCCTGGTTCGGTCAGTCTGAAGGTTTGGGCTGGTTGCAGGACATCTCGCAGTCGATCGCTCCTGGTCAGCCGTTGAATATTCTGCTGTTTAGTGCAGGGATTATTTTCTTCTGCTTCTTCTATACGGCGTTGATGTTCAATCCGAAAGACGTAGCGGAAAACCTGAAGAAGTCCGGTGCCTTTATTCCGGGTATCCGTCCAGGTGAGCAGTCTGCGCGCTACATTGATGGCGTTCTGACTCGCTTGACCATGTTCGGTGCTCTATATATGACGGCCGTATGTCTGTTGCCCCAGTTCCTGGTGGTTGCGGCAAACGTTCCGTTCTACCTTGGCGGGACCTCGTTGCTGATCGTGGTCGTGGTTGTGATGGACTTCATGTCCCAAGTACAATCGCACCTCGTTTCGCACCAGTATGAATCCCTGATGAAGAAAGCCAACCTGAAGGGTTACGGCAGCGGCATGTTGCGCTGAGTAGCACCCATAAGGTTCGAGGAGTTGGTGATGAAAGTTCGTGCATCGGTGAAAAAGCTGTGCCGTAACTGCAAGATTATTCGCCGCGAAGGTGTTGTTCGAGTAATTTGCAGCGCGGAACCGCGTCACAAACAGCGCCAAGGCTGAGTGTGATCCGCTTGAAGCCCGGCAGCTAGTGCGCTGCCGGGTTGATTATTTGTTATTACAGCGATATTATCTCACGCCCTATTTCTTGGCTTCCGGGGCGTAGGTAGCTGTCAATTGGAGTCCCACTGAATGGCCCGTATTGCAGGCGTTAACATTCCAGATAACAAGCACACTGTTATCTCGCTGACCTACATCTATGGTGTTGGTCGCACCACTGCACAGAAAATTTGTGCAGTTGCTGGGGTCAACCCAGCCGCAAAGATCAAGGATCTGAGCGACGAGCAGATTGAACAGCTGCGTGGCGAAGTGGCGAAGTTCACCACTGAAGGTGACCTGCGCCGCGAAATCAACATGAAAATCAAGCGTTTGATGGACCTCGGTTGCTATCGCGGTCTGCGTCATCGTCGTGGTCTTCCAGTACGCGGTCAGCGTACTAAGACTAACGCGCGTACCCGTAAAGGTCCGCGTAAGCCGATCCGCAAGTAATCGCCCCAGCGAATCGACAGGAAATTAATCATGGCAAAACCTGCTGCTCGTCCTCGTAAAAAAATCAAAAAGACAGTGGTTGATGGCATCGCCCACATCCACGCGTCTTTCAATAACACCATCGTGACCATCACCGACCGTCAGGGTAACGCGCTTTCTTGGGCTACCTCCGGTGGTTCGGGTTTCCGCGGTTCTCGCAAGTCCACCCCGTTCGCTGCTCAAGTAGCTGCTGAGCGTGCTGGTCAAGCTGCGCTGGAATATGGCCTGAAAAACCTTGACGTCAACGTCAAAGGTCCAGGTCCAGGTCGTGAATCCGCAGTCCGCGCTTTGAATGGCTGTGGCTACAAGATCGCCAGCATCACCGACGTGACGCCAATCCCGCACAACGGGTGCCGTCCGCCGAAGAAGCGCCGCGTGTAATCCAGGAGATTGTAAAGAATGGCTCGTTACATTGGTCCAAAATGCAAACTCGCTCGTCGCGAAGGCACCGATCTCTTCCTGAAGAGCGGCGTGCGCGCGATCGAATCGAAGTGCAACATTGAAGCAGCACCTGGTATCCACGGCCAACGCCGCGGTCGCCAGTCCGACTACGGCACACAACTGCGTGAAAAGCAGAAGGTCCGTCGTATCTACGGCGTTCTCGAGCGTCAGTTCAGCGGCTACTACAAAGAAGCTGCTGGCAAGAAAGGTGCAACCGGTGAAAACCTGCTGCAACTGCTCGAATGCCGTCTGGACAACGTTGTATACCGTATGGGCTTTGGTTCGACTCGTGCCGAATCCCGTCAGCTGGTATCGCACAAATCCGTCAGCGTAAACGGCCAAACCGTTAACGTCCCGTCCTACCAGGTTCGTGCTGGTGACGTGGTCGCGATTCGCGAGAAAGCAAAGAACCAACTTCGCATTGTCCAAGCTCTCGATCTGTGTGCCCAACGTGGCCGCGTAGAATGGGTAGAAGTAGACACTGAGAAGAAGTCGGGCGTTTTCAAGAACGTTCCAGCTCGCAGTGATCTGTCCGCCGACATCAACGAAAGCCTGATTGTCGAGCTCTACTCCAAGTAAGGGCTAGAAAATAGGTGCATCCATGCAGATTTCGGTAAATGAGTTCCTGACACCCCGCCATATTGATGTGCAGGTTGTCAGTCCAACCCGCGCCAAGATCACTCTCGAGCCTCTCGAGCGTGGTTTTGGCCACACCCTGGGCAACGCGCTGCGCCGCATCCTGTTGTCCTCAATGCCCGGCTGTGCAGTAGTCGAGGCCGAGATTGACGGTGTGCTCCACGAGTACAGCGCCATCGAAGGTGTACAGGAAGACGTAATTGAAATCCTGTTGAACCTTAAAGGTCTGGCTATCAAGCTGCACGGCCGTGACGAAGTTACGCTGACCTTGTCGAAGAAGGGTTCGGGGGTGGTTACCGCTGCCGATATTCAGCTGGATCATGATGTCGAGATCGTTAATCCCGATCACGTAATCGCTAACCTGGCGTCTAACGGCGCCCTGAACATGAAGCTCACTGTAGCTCGTGGTCGTGGTTATGAACCGGCCGACTCGCGTCAGAGCGATGAAGATGAGAGCCGCAGCATTGGTCGCTTGCAGCTTGACTCTTCGTTCAGCCCGGTACGTCGCATCGCATACGTGGTGGAAAACGCCCGTGTCGAGCAACGTACTAACCTGGACAAGCTGGTTATTGATCTGGAAACCAACGGTACCCTGGATCCTGAAGAGGCTATCCGCCGCGCTGCAACCATCCTTCAACAGCAGTTGGCTGCGTTCGTCGACCTCAAGGGTGACAGCGAACCAGTGGTAATCGAGCAAGAAGACGAGATCGATCCGATCCTGCTTCGCCCGGTTGACGATCTGGAACTGACTGTACGTTCGGCTAACTGCCTTAAGGCGGAAAACATTTACTACATCGGCGACCTGATTCAGCGTACCGAAGTAGAACTGTTGAAGACTCCGAACCTGGGCAAGAAATCCTTGACTGAAATCAAGGACGTTCTGGCCTCCCGCGGTCTGTCCCTCGGCATGCGCCTCGACAACTGGCCGCCTGCAAGTCTTAAGAAGGACGACAAGGCGACTGCCTGATCGTCGTAATCACCGAACGTGAGTTTGGTAAGGAATGAACCATGCGTCATCGTAAAAGTGGTCGTCACCTGAGCCGTACCAGCTCGCACCGCAAGGCTATGTTCCAAAACATGGCGGTGTCGCTGTTCGAGCACGAGCTGATTAAAACTACACTGCCGAAAGCCAAAGAATTGCGCCGCGTTGCCGAGCCGCTGATTACTCTGGCCAAGACAGACAGCCTGGCTAACCGCCGTCTGGCTTTCGACCGTACTCGTTCGAAAGCTATCGTTGGTAAGCTCTTCAACGACCTGGGCAAGCGTTACGCTACCCGTGAGGGTGGTTACCTGCGCATCCTCAAGTGCGGTTTCCGCGCTGGCGACAACGCGCCTATGGCGTATGTCGAGTTGGTTGATCGTTCTACCAGCGGTGAAGCTGTATCCGCTGAGTAAGACGTCAGTCTGAACAAAGAACCGGGCCTAGTGCCCGGTTTTTTGTGTGTGCGTGAAAAGTGTCCGTTGCTGATTGGAATAGGCGCACTACATATGGGGGTTAATAATTAGTTATTTTCTATCACGCGCGAATAATTAATGAATTTGATGGTGTCATCGCCATGGTCGATACTCCTCCCCAGCCGATTAGCCGGCAGTGTCCAGGACTGAAGAGGAAGATTGAGCATGAGCCAGAGCAAAACCCTGACGACCGCCAGTGGCGCTCCCGTCGCTGATAACCAGAATTCCCGTTCCGCCGGCCCGCGCGGCCCATTGTTGCTCGACGACTTTCATCTGATCGAGAAGCTTGCCCACTTCAACCGTGAAAACATCCCGGAGCGCCGCGTGCATGCGAAAGGCTCGGGTGCCTACGGCACGTTCACGGTGACGCGGGATATCACTGCCTACACCAGCGCCAAGCTCTTTGAGTCTGTGGGCAAGCAGACCCCGACCTTCCTGCGTTTCTCCACTGTCGGTGGCGAGCGCGGTTCGGCGGATACCGAGCGCGATCCACGCGGCTTTGCCTTGAAGTTCTACACCGAGGAGGGTAACTGGGACATTGTGGGCAACAACACGCCAGTGTTCTTTATCCGCGACCCCCTGAAGTTCCCGGACTTTATCCACACCCAAAAACGCCTACCGCAAAGCAACCTGAAAAGTGCGCAGATGATGTGGGATTTTTGGTCGCATTCCCCTGAGGCGCTGCACCAGGTCACCATTCTGTTTTCGGATCGCGGGATCCCGGACGGCTATCGCCACATGCATGGTTTCGGCAGCCACACCTACAGCTTGATTAACGCTCAAGGCGAGCGGCACTGGGTCAAGTGGCACTACAAGACTAAGCAAGGCATCAAGAACCTGGCCCCGGCCGAGGCCGCGCGCCTGGCCGGTACCGACCCGGACTACGCCCAGCGCGACCTGTTCGGTGCCATCGAGCGCGGGGACTTCCCGAAATGGCGTGTGTGCATCCAGATCATGACCGAGGCCCAGGCCGTCGCTCATTACGAAAACCCTTTTGACGTGACCAAGACCTGGTCGCAAAAAGAGTTTCCGCTGATCGAAGTGGGTGAGTTGGAACTCAATCGCAACCCGCTCAATTATTTCGCTGAAGTCGAGCAGGCCGCGTTCGGCCCCAGCAACATGGTGCCGGGTGTTGGCCTGTCGCCGGACCGCATGCTGCAGGGGCGCGTATTCGCTTACGCCGATGCTCACCGCTACCGTGTAGGCACCAATCACCAGCAGTTACCGGTGAACGCGCCACGTAGCCCGGTCAACAGCTATCAGCGTGACGGTTCGATGGCTTTGGGCAGCAATGGTGGAGCGGCACCGAACTATGAGCCCAACAGCTACGCTGATGCGCCCAAGCAGGCCCCGCAATACGCTGAGCCGTCGTTGGCGCTGAGCGGCGCGGCAGATCGCTACGATCATCGCGAAGACACCGATTACTACAGCCATGCCGGTGCGCTTTTCCGGTTGATGAATGACGATCAGAAAGCACTGTTGATCGCCAACATTGCCGGCGCGATGGCTGGCGTTTCGGCGGATGTGGTTCAGCGTCAATTGCAGCATTTCATCAAGGCTGACCCTGCTTATGGAGAAGGAGTCGCAGCGGCGCTAGGCGTATCGCTTAACTGACTCTAAACGAGAAGCAGAACCGCCCTCAATTGGGCGGTTTTTGCGTTATTTCGGCCACGTTTCCCGGAAAATCTTCACTTTTCTGCCGTTTGTCCCGTGACCTGCAAGTCCCGTTGGTTCAAACTAGGGCCTTTCAAGCAGGGAGATGTAGGGCGATGCAAGGTCACCCGGACGTAATCGATTACCTCAACACGTTGCTGACGGGAGAACTGGCAGCTCGTGACCAATATTTCATTCACTCGCGGATGTACGAAGACTGGGGCTTTACCAAGCTCTTCGAACGCATCAACCACGAAATGGAAGAGGAGGCGCAACACGCGGATGCTCTGATGCGCCGCATCCTGATGCTTGAAGGCACGCCCCGCATGCGCCCCGACGACCTGGACACCGGCACCACGGTGCCTGAGATGCTCGCCAGCGATCTGCGTCTGGAGAACAAGGTCCGTGCCGCACTCTGTAAGGGCATCGAGTTGTGCGAGCAGCACAACGACTATGTGAGCCGCGAGATCCTGCGGGTTCAATTGAACGACACCGAGGAAGATCACACTTACTGGCTGGAAAAGCAGTTGGGCCTGATTAAATCCATCGGTTTGCAAAACTACCTGCAATCGCAGTTCTGATGCGGCCGCGGGCCAGCCCCGCGCCCACATGCCAGAAATGAAGAAGCCCCTGTCACGATTCAAGTGACAGGGGCTTTTTTGTGGCCCGTAATCAGGCGCGGTCGCGCTCCAACAATGGCTTGAGGTAGAAGCCGGTGTGGGACTGCTTCATGTCCGCCACCTCCTCCGGTGTGCCGACGGCAATGATCTGGCCGCCCTTGGAGCCGCCTTCCGGCCCCAAGTCCACCAGCCAGTCGGCGGTCTTGATGACGTCCAGGTTGTGCTCGATCACCACCACCGTGTTGCCGTGGTCGCGCAGGCGATGCAGCACATCCAGCAACTGTTGGATATCGGCGAAGTGCAGGCCGGTGGTCGGCTCGTCGAGGATATACAGGGTCTTGCCGGTATCGCGCTTGGATAGCTCGCGGGACAGCTTCACCCGCTGCGCCTCGCCCCCGGACAGGGTGGTCGCCGATTGCCCCAGTTTGATGTAGGACAGGCCTACATCCATCAGGGTTTGCAGTTTGCGCGCCAGGACCGGGACGGCATCGAAGAACACTCGCGCTTCTTCGATGGTCATCTCCAGGGTTTCGTGGATGCTCTTGCCCTTGTACTTGATCTCCAGGGTTTCGCGGTTGTAGCGCTTGCTCTTGCACACGTCGCACGGCACATAGATGTCCGGTAGAAAGTGCATTTCCACCTTGATAAGGCCATCGCCTTGGCACGCCTCGCAGCGGCCGCCCTTGACGTTGAAGGAGAACCGCCCCGGCCCGTAGCCCCGGGAGCGGGACTCCGGTACGCCGGCGAAGAGTTCGCGGATCGGCGTGAACAACCCGGTGTAGGTGGCCGGGTTGGAGCGCGGCGTGCGGCCGATGGGGCTTTGGTCGATATCGACCACTTTGTCCAGGTGTTCCAGGCCCTTGATGCTGTCGTGGGCTGCCGCTTCCAGGGTGGTCGCGCCGTTCAGTGCCGTGGCGCTGAGGGGGAACAGGGTGTTGTTGATAAGCGTCGATTTACCCGAGCCAGACACGCCAGTGACGCAGGTCAGCAGGCCGATGGGGATTTCCAGGTCGACGTTGCGCAGGTTGTTGCCGCGCGCGCCTTTGAGGGACAGGGTCAGCTTCTTGTTGCGCGGGGTGCGTTTGGCGGGCACTCCGATTTTCACGCGGCCTGACAGGTATTTGCCGGTCAGCGAATCCGGGTGCGCCATGACTTCGGCGGGCGTGCCCTCGGCGACGATGTGGCCGCCATGCACGCCGGCACCGGGGCCGATATCGACGACGTAATCGGCCAGGCGAATGGCGTCTTCGTCGTGCTCGACCACGATCACCGTATTGCCGATGTCGCGCAGGTGCTTGAGGGTGCCGAGTAAGCGGTCGTTATCCCGTTGATGCAGGCCAATGGACGGCTCGTCGAGGATGTACAGCACGCCCACGAGGCCCGCGCCGATCTGGCTGGCCAGGCGAATACGCTGGGCTTCACCGCCGGATAGGGTGTCGGCACTGCGATCCAGGGACAGGTAGTCCAGGCCCACATTGACGAGAAATTGCAGGCGCTCGCGGATTTCCTTGAGGATCTTGTCGGCGATTTCGCCACGCCGGCCGGTCAGCTTCAGCCCGGCAAAGTATTCGCTGGCGTCGCCAATCGGCAGGTTGGTCACCGCCGGCAGGGTTTTTTCGCCGACCCACACGTGCCGAGCTTCACGGCGTAAGCGCGTGCCGCGGCAGTCCGGGCAGGACTGGGTGCTGAGGAACTTGGCCAACTCTTCGCGCACGCTGGCCGACTCGGTTTCGCGGTAGCGCCGCTCCAGGTTCGGCACGATGCCCTCGAACGGGTGGGAGCGCTTGACGATATCGCCCCGGTCGTTGAGGTATTTGAAATCGACGTTCTTCGAGCCACTGCCATGCAGGACGACTTTCTGCTGTTCGGCCGGCAGTTCATTGAACGGCACTTCCAGGCTGAAGCCGAAGTGGCTGGCCAGGGAGCCGAGCATCTGGAAGTAATAGACGTTGCGCCGGTCCCAGCCGCGTATCGCACCTTCGGCGAGGGTCAGGTCACCGTTGACCAGGCGTTTGATGTCGAAGAACTGCTTCACTCCCAGGCCATCGCAGGTCGGGCAGGCACCGGCGGGGTTGTTGAAGGAGAACAGCTTGGGCTCCAGCTCGCTGATGGCGTGGCCGCAAATCGGGCAGGCAAAGCGTGCGGAGAAGATGATTTCCTCGCCGGGCTCGTCGTCCATCGGCGCCACCAGAGCGATGCCGTCCGCCAGTTTCAGCGCGGTTTCAAAGGATTCGGCCAGGCGCTGTTGCAGGTCGGCGCGCACCTTGAAGCGGTCGACCACCACGTCGATGGAGTGCTTTTTCTGTTTATCCAGTTTCGGCAACTCGTCCAGCTCGCACAGCTTGCCGTTGACCCGAGCTCGCACGAAGCCCTGCGCACGCAGTTCTTCAAAGACTGAAAGGTGTTCGCCCTTGCGTTCGCGGATCACCGGCGCCAGCAGCATCAGCTTGGCGCCTTCGGGCTGGGCCAGCACCAAGTCAACCATTTGGCTGACGGTCTGGGCTTCCAGCGGGATGTCGTGATCCGGGCAGCGCGGAATGCCGACGCGCGCGTAAAGCAGGCGCAGGTAGTCGTAGATCTCGGTGATGGTGCCCACAGTGGAGCGCGGGTTATGGGACGTCGACTTTTGCTCGATGGAAATGGCCGGCGACAGGCCCTCGATGGTATCGACATCGGGTTTTTCCATCATCGACAGGAACTGGCGGGCGTAGGCCGACAGCGATTCTACATAGCGCCGCTGACCTTCGGCATACAACGTATCGAAGGCCAGGGAAGACTTGCCCGAACCGGACAAGCCAGTGATAACGATCAATTTGTCCCGTGGCAGGGTCAGGTCGATGTTCTTCAGGTTGTGGGTTCGAGCCCCACGAATCAGGATCTTGTCCAAGGTGGCCTCGCTCGGCGGGCGTAAAGGCAGGAGTATAAAGCCAAATACTGGATGGATGCACACTATCAAATGCGCCTTTGCAGGCCATGCCGGGCTGACGCGGGATACATCCTCGCGGCAAACGGTCGCATGTACCCCCTCCCTCGATCGGACTGGTAGAATCGCCGCCGGTTCACACGAGGTTTTTCCATGCACGATCCCCACAGCGAACGCATGAGCAGCGGTGAGACCCGCGCGGCAAGCGGTCTGGCCCTGGTGTTTGCGTTCCGTATGCTTGGCATGTTCATGGTGCTGCCGGTGCTGGCGACCTATGGCATGGACCTGGCGGGCGCCACCCCGGCCCTGATCGGCCTGGCGATCGGCGCCTATGGCCTGACCCAGGCGTTGTTCCAGATTCCCTTTGGCGTCATTTCCGACCGTATCGGTCGTCGGCCGGTGATTTACCTGGGGCTCATCATCTTTGCCCTGGGCAGCGTACTGGCGGCCAACGCCGATTCCATCTGGGGCGTGATTGCCGGGCGGGTGCTGCAGGGTGCCGGGGCGATTTCCGCGGCGGTCATGGCGCTGCTTTCGGACCTGACCCGCGAACAGCACCGCACCAAGGCCATGGCGATGATCGGCATGACCATCGGCCTATCGTTCGCCGTGGCCATGGTCGTCGGCCCGCTGCTGACCCGCGCCTTTGGCCTGTCGGGCCTGTTCCTGGCTACCGGGGCGATGGCCATGCTTGGCATTCTGATCGTGGCCTTCATGGTGCCGCGCTCCACCGGCACCTTGCAGCACCGCGAATCCGGCGTCGCGCGCCAGGCCCTGATGCCGACGCTCAAGCACCCGGACCTGCTGCGCCTGGATCTGGGCATTTTTGTGTTGCACGCGATGCTGATGTCCAGCTTCGTCGCCTTGCCCCTGGCCCTGGTAGAAAAGGCCGGGTTGCCCAAGGAGCAGCATTGGTGGGTGTACCTCACCGCGTTGCTGATTTCGTTCTTCGCCATGATCCCGTTCATCATCTACGGCGAGAAGAAACGCAAAATGAAACGAGTGTTGCTCGGCGCCGTGCTGACGCTGCTGCTCACTGAGCTATTCTTCTGGCGGTTCGGCGACAGCCTGAGGGCGCTGGTGGTGGCGACGGTGGTGTTCTTCACCGCGTTCAATCTACTGGAGGCTACGCTGCCGTCGCTGATTAGCAAGGTTTCACCGGCGGGGGGCAAGGGCACGGCGATGGGGGTCTACTCCACCAGCCAGTTCCTCGGTTCGGCGTTGGGCGGCATCATGGGCGGCTGGTTGTACCAGCATGGCGGTTTGTCGGTTGTGTTCCTGGGATGCGCTGCGCTGGCTGCACTCTGGTTCGCCTTTGCTGTTACCATGCGCGAACCTCCGTATGTGACGAGCCTGCGCTTGCCGCTGTCGCCCGAAGCGATTCGCGAAGCCGGCCTGGTCGAGCGCCTCAAGGCCGTCGTCGGAGTAACGGATGCAGTGGTGGTGGCCGAAGAGGCCGCCATTTATATCAAATTGGACACCGAACTATTGGATCGCACGACCCTCGAAGGCCTGGTCAACAACCCGGCACCGACAGCGTGCGAAGCCTAGGAGAACGTTATGGCCCGTGGGGTTAACAAAGTCATATTGGTCGGCACTTGCGGCCAGGATCCCGAAGTTCGCTACTTGCCTAACGGTAACGCCGTGACCAACCTGAGTCTGGCGACCAGCGAACAATGGACCGATAAGCAAACCGGTCAGAAGGTCGAGAAAACCGAATGGCACCGTGTGTCGATGTTCGGCAAAGTGGCGGAGATCGCCGGCGAATACCTGCGTAAAGGTTCGCAAGTCTACATCGAAGGCAAGTTGCAGACCCGCGAGTGGGAAAAAGACGGCATCAAGCGTTACACCACTGAAATCGTGGTTGACATGCAAGGCACCATGCAACTGCTCGGCGGCCGCCCACAACAGGGCGAGCAACAAGGTGGCGGCAACAACTACCAGCAGCAGGCCCCACGCCAGCAGGCTCCGCGCCCGCAGCAGTCGGCCCCGCAACAGCGTTCGGCCCCGGCTCCCCAGCAGGCCGCGCCGCAACCGGCTCCGGATTTCGACAGTTTTGATGACGACATTCCGTTCTGAGGAGCCGCAGAGACCGTTTTGTTAGGTTTCTTCCTAAAACCCCCGCCATGCGGGGGTTTTGTCGTTTTGGGGGTGTTAAAAAAAACTTGACCTAAATTTACTAGGCTCATACCTTGAGTTTCTGTTAGGTATTCGAGGTGGGTATGCAGCTAGCGATCAGGCGGTTTAAGGGCGAGTCGGGCGAAAGGTTCGCGATTCTGATCGACGAGTTTGGCATGCCGCTGTTCTACCCCGCTCTTTACGTAACTGCACAGATGCGTGGGGCCTCGCTGTCGATCAATACCATAGACAATGCATTGTCGGCACTCAAAGCAATGTATGCCTGGCAGAGCTACTACGATCTCAACCTAGAGTCGCGTTTTAAGCGGAGCGAGTTGCTCGTAGGTCATGAAGTCCACTCTCTGAGAGACTTCATGCAGAAGCCTATGAGTAGCATGTGGCCATCAGCTGGTAATGTCTTAGCAATTCAGCGGAAACAGGATCGAGTAGCTAAAGATAATCAGTACAACCGCATGAGTGTTATCGCCGAATACGTCGGATTTCTTGCTGGAAGGTTGCATCCTGTGACGGCAACTAGCGCTCGTGAGATCGCGGCGATGGTGTCTCAGGTCAAAGCTAACCGGCCCACTCTGAGCAGCCAAACGGAAAAGGACAGATCGGAATCAGATTTTGACGATAACGTCCTGGACGTCTTAGAAGAAATTCTCAAACCTGGAGGCGACTCCAATCCTGTTACTGATATTGGATTGCAGTATCGAAACGCTTTGATGTTTACAGTTCTCCGACTAACTGGGATGCGTCGGGGCGAGTTGTTAAACCTAAAGATCGAGGACTTCGATTTTGGGAAATACACCTTGAAGATCGTACGTCGGCCAGACTCTGCCGGTGACCCCAGAACCTATCAGCCACTTGCAAAGACGCGAGAGCGAACATTTCCGCTGATTCCAGAGTTGATGGACAAGATCCAGCGCTATATCAGTGGTTACCGTAACAAGGTTCCTGGGGCTCGTAAGCATGGCTACCTTTTTGTTACCCATCGCCCTGGAAAAACTGTCGGATGGCCTCTTTCGGGCTCCGGCTTCGGCAAGTTCATTGGCTCATTGTCGAATTTGGCAGATGAGTTCTCTGGCATGCACTCGCATGCGTTGCGGCATCACTGGAATTACATGTTCTCAAAAAACAGCGAAGAAAAAGGCTTGAGCCAGGAGCGAGAGAACAAGCTACGGTCGTACCTCATGGGTTGGAGTGAAACCTCGGGGACAGCACAAACTTATAATAAAAGACACATCAAAGAAGCTGCCGGGGAAGCGACCATGAGTTTGCAGAAAAAGCATTTGGGGATTAAGTCTGATGATTATTAACAGTTCTATCATTGCCCGTTATGAGCGTACCAATTTTATTTCCAAGGACGGATATGAGGTAGCAATCTTCTCCGACCACTGGAAGCTAAACAAAGATATCGGATTCTTCCTGGATCACCTTCCAGAATGGCTTGATAGTGAGATCAAACGGGCGTTTCTACAGGTGCTGTCAATTTATGCTCAGACTTCTTCTGCACCTTACACAATGGCGGTGTTCAGGCGGTTCAGACATTATTTTGAGTCTACGACAGGGCCCCTGTTGTTCTCCCCAGAATCGGTCATTTCCTATCGTTCCGCTTTAGAAGGTGAGGATTGGCATCTCAGTTCGATGCGTGCGTTCATCAGAACCTGGGTTAGCTTGGGCTACGAGGGCGTGCCTGGTGAAACGCTGAAGATGATGGAGGGCTGGAGAATAAAAGGAAATGAGAAAGGATATGCAGTGCAGTCGATGTGTCCTGAGAGTGGGCCGCTCACGGATATTGAAATGGAAGGGGTCGTCTCTAGACTTATTGATTGTTACTCAGATGGTAGCCTATGTAGTGGTCAACTAATCCCGGACACGACGTTAAGTTTTTCTTCGGCCCGAGCTGGCGCCAGCCCATCATTGAATTGATGGGGTCGAATCCAATTGTACCGATGCATCAAGAAATGGCTGATATCGC
>NZ_JCBCUW010000047.1:0-44376 GCF_059862525.1 Pseudomonas sp. MF08875 | reverse complement strand
CAAACGCTTCGACTTCAAATGCCCGATCGAGGTGATGGGCGAAGTGATGCAAGAAGCCGTGGTGATGCGGCATGATGCTCCCGCTTCAATTCAATAACCGTGTTGCACTCAGATCCTGCAACCGCCGTTTTTATAAAGCTTGGTAATTTTGCTTATGTTTGTGTTTTGAGGATTTTTTAGAATAAGTTCGAGGGTTTTTCTCGAAATTGAAGTTTTTATTAGTGCGGTGCTTTGTCCGGAGTTAATAGGGGGGATCATAAATGAATTTATATTGTTCTGGGTAACTATGAGTTGGCTGAACGGTTTGTCCAACTTGTCAAATGTATAGAGTACAGGGGGCGTCTGATTGTAAAAGTCCGTGTTCAATGCGGTGATTGTTGACCCTGGCAGCAGGGTGATCCATTCATTCGCGTTATCGTTGGAGGCAACAATAAGGTCGAATTTGACAAGTTCTCGGAACTCGTCAAAAAGCGTGATGGTAAGTGTTGTGTGGCTGGTGATGTTGTCGGTTACTCGCGATGTTACTTGGATGGTCGAACTTTCCGGGTCATAGCGAATATCATTGGTAGTGAGGCTGGCTATCTTCGACTGCAAACCTTCGTAGTTCCATAACGCTTCAGGCGTCGTCGGTACGGGCGGTAAAGTAATAGTGCCGAACTGTTGTTTTCCATGGGGCAGCCAATACTGGAAGCGGCTGGCGCCATTTTCGTCGTGTGCAAATAAGTGGCCTACCCTGCGTACGTGGGCTTCGTCATCTTGTATTGGAATGGAACTTTGAATGACAGGGGGTGGGTTTACATAACCCTCAAAAGGGAATAGGGGCGTGAGGGTGAAGTTTTTGTCGATGCGTAATGTTCTAAGGAATGTATAAGAATCCTTAGTGCCATTGTCGGCATTGCCATGGTGGTGGCCATAGTACAGTGCAAGAAATAGCGTTTCCGGGGACGTTGTATTGTCGTACACCGCGATGGTGTCGGTTGCTTGTTCTACCAAGTGGGGGTCCAGTTTGGGGTCGAACATGTCTTTGGAAGTGCCGTACTCTTCAATATAAGTACGGGGTGTGCTCCAAGTGTTGTCGTATTTTTTATAGGAGCCATACAGCCGAAACAGTGGGCTGGCGGGGGTGGTTTCCCGCACTTGTGCATTGGGTGCTGCCGGGCGGGGGTCTTCAAAGGTCACATCGGCCCAGAAGATGAACAAGCGGTTGTTGAACCATACCGGGCGCACGCTGTGGGTGATGGCATGTTCGCCGATGGGCACGTTGGCCTTGTTCCAGTCCGACCAGGCCGCAGGCAGGGGTTTGTCGTACTTGGGCGCAGGTTGGTCGGGGGAAAGGGCGGGGGCCTTCTGCGGGCGTTGGCTCATGTCCAGGGAGCGCCAGTAAAACTGGTTTTCCGCCGGCGACTTGGCGACAAAGTAGTAGGGGCTGTTGGCAAAGTCCTGGCCGTCGATATAGCCATTGAGGCATTTGAGGTTGGCGATTTCCTCGAAGCGTGCCAGGTACGCCAGCACGGCGGCTTGTACGGTGTCTGGCTGGATCTGGGCCTGGTTGATGTCGTTTTCCAGTTGCTTGAAGTTTTCGGTGCGGGTCTGGCGCAGGGTCGGGTCCAGGTAGATGGACGGGAAGTAGTGCAGTTGCTGGTTGGCGGCCCACAGCGGGTATTGATACATCTCTTCGCGCCAGCGCTCCAACTGCTCGGGGGTGAGGCTATTGGAGGCGTAGCCGGGTTCCATGTTCATCAACATGCCGTGGATGTATTGCTGCAGGCTGGCGATGGCGCAGGCCACGGGGCTGGTAGGCACGTCCTGGCTGACCAGCACGTCGAGCAGCAGGTACTCGTAGAGATCGTTGGCGGTTTCGATGCGGTGGTTCAGTTGCAGCTCGATCAAGGTGGGGTCGGCGGGCACCACTTCGTGCAGGTACATTGCCACCAGGGCATCGCGCAGGGATTCGTTGAGCTGTTTTTCAATAGAGGCGGTCATGACTCACTCCTTGACTGTCAGGGTGCCCGGCTGGGGCGCAGAGGCCGCGGCAATCACGGCCTGGCCGACCTTTTTCCAGTCCGTGAAGGCGCTTTGGGGCGTCAGCGCGGTGGCGGCGAGCAAGCCACTGGTGGACAGGCCGCTGGCCAGGCAAGTGGCTTGGCAGCGGCGCACCCAGTCCACGTCGGCCATGGACGTGGCGTGTTTGGACGCCAGCAGGTCGGTCAGTTGTGCGACTTCCTGCTCGTTCCAGGCCAAGAGGTAGGCCAGGGCGGCATTGGCGTTTTCGGCGACGTTGGCCCGTAGTTGCTTGTTTTTCAGTTCGGCTGCGGGCGGGTTGGCCAGCACGAAATAGCTGAGCAAGGTGGCTTCGGGCAGAGGCTGGGAGCGCTGCCAGTGGCCGAAGCGTTCCAGCAGGTAGAGTTCGGCCAGGGCCGGTTTTTGCGTGGCCGGTGGGTTGTAGCCCGAGGCGCCGAGCCAGGTGGGGTGAAGCAGGAACAGGCGCAGGGTGCTCTGGCTGATTTGCAATGCCAGTGCCGCTTCGCCATGGCGCGCGACCCGCGAGTACAGGAAGTTCAAACTGCCGTCGTTGAACAGCGCCGAGAGCAGCAGGTCGTGGACCGAATCCTTAGCCCAGGCCAGTACGGGAGGGGTCAATTGCTTGGGCAAGGCCAGGGTTTCCTGCAGGAGCCCTTCGATCAACTGCTGCTGCCGGTCGTGGGCGGCGATCACCAGCGGCTTGAGGGTTTGCACCGCTTGGGCCTTGACCGCATCGGCCAGGGTGAGCCGGCCGACCACGGTGACCAGCGCGGTTTCGAAGTGTTCCGGTACATCGCTGGCCAAGGGCAGCGCTAGGAACAGGCCTTTACGGTCGATCAAGGGTTTTTTCGCCGCGCCGCCTTTTTCGTCCAGCAGCACGTTGAACCAGTTGATGGCAGGCGTGCCGGCGCCGTCTTCCTTGGCGGGCAACGCTAGGGCCGCCAGTTCCTGCGGGGTCAGCACCGCTTGGGCGGCGGCGTCGTGCAGTTGTAGCAGGCGTTGGGCCAGTTCTTGGGAGATGGGCGTCTTGTCGCGGTCCAGGCCCAGCAAGTGGCGCAGCCGCGGCACGCTGAGGTCGATTTCTCGCAGCCAGCCCAAGGCCCAGTCCATTTGCAGCAGCACGTCGAGGATATCGGTGCTGCCTGCCGTGGCCTGGTCCGCCAGGGTGCCGCGGCTCAGGTGGCTGCGGTACGCATCGCCACCCAGCACCTGGGCCAGGCCCAGGGTGTCGGCCGGCGACAGGCTGAACATCTGGCCGATTCGCGCCTGGCGGTACAGCGACGACACGGTGGTGAGGTCGCGCGTGAGCGCCTTGAAGTCGGCTAGGGTTTGGCGGGCCAGCAACAGCAACGAGTCTTCGGCCGGTTGCAGGCCGAGCCCGGCGGCGAGTTGCAGCAGGGTTTTCTGTGCGGCGGGGGTGGCATCCAGGGCGAATGGGGTCTGGTCCAGCACCAGCGGTGTATCGAATACCTGCAAGCGGTTGAATACCTGGTCGAACAGCGGCAAGCGATCGTCCGTGTTGTAGGGCGTCAGGTCATGCAGGAATGCGGCGAATTCCTCGGGCGCCAGTTTGGGGTAGCGGCGGCTCAGGTACTGATACAGGCCTAGGGCTCGCAGGGTGTTGGCGGTCAGTTGCAGGCCCAGGTTCAACGGGCTTTCGGCGCGGATGGCGCTGATAAGCAGGGTGTCCAGCTCGGTGAAAGGGATTTGCGTCCAGCGTTGCAGGCGGATCATGCGTTGCATGCGGTCCAGGCGATCGGGTGAGGTCTTGGTGATGCGCCAGCCGTTGTGATCGCCCACCTCGTAGGGCACCAGGGCCATGGCGTTGTCGTACTGGTCGTTCTGGATGGAAGTGGCATCCGGCGTGGTGGCGGTGTCGTAGTTGCCCGAGCCGGCGCCGTTGACGTAGCAGGCGCCGTAGTGGGACGAATGGGGGAAGCCTCTTGAGTAGCCAGCCCCCGGGCTGGCGGGGTTTTTGCTGGGGACGTTGGCGGACAAGCGCGGGAAATGCCGGCGCTGGGCCAAAAGCCGTTCCAACTGTTCGGAATTAAGGGCTGTGCGGTGCATGAACTCGTTTGCGTCGGTCAGCGAAGGCGCGGTGATCGAGAGTTCGCTGGCGCCATAGTGCGTGGCGAAAAATGCCTGCTCTTGTGCGTTGAGGCTCAAGTGATCGTCCAGGGTCAGGGTGAAGCTATGTTGTGCGACCCTCGCCCCTGCACGATCTACTTGTACCTGGAACGACACGCGATAGCCGTCAGCGATGTTGGGCTCAAGGGCTGTTTTCAGCAGGATGCTCATGTTCGCCGGTTTGCTAGATGCCGGGTGTGTCTGATTCAGCACATACCCGCCCGTTGAACCGATGCGGTTCGAATTCAGAAAGAACTCCACCGGTTTGTCGGGGTTTGTCGCGCTGTTGAATGTGAGAGGCACGGTGGTGTTTCCACTGCCGGAGCCTGGTGCATCGGCCTGTGGCGTGACCACGCCGACCCCAGGTTGATCCTTGGGCAACAAAAAAGACGTGTTCTTGTTGGTATGTATGGCTGAAAACTCGGGCGCGGGGCTCGCCCATGGCTGCCCGGCTGCGAAGTCGTTGAGGGCCAGGTAGAACGTGGTAAACGGCGCCTCCTGGGTCAGTAACTGCTGCTGCTCCGGCCCCAGCCCCGACATCAGTTGCTGGGCGATGGCGCTGTCTTGCTGCACACGGCCGTAGGCGTCGCTGGCGGTGGTGCTCAGGGGCAGCTTGAGGCTGATGCGCAGGTTCAGTTCGCCCAGCCTGGGCTTGCTTCCCGTCAGGCCCTGGACGCATTGCTGGTGGTGCAGGTTGTAAGGGAACTCAAAGGGGTAGCGGCGGCTGGCGAGCACTTCATAGAGGTCTTTGTTCTTGTCCGGGGTGCTGGCCAGGTGGGCATTGATGGTTTTGCCCAGGATGTCGTTGACGAGGTCGAGCATGGGCAGCGGAGTGAAGGTGCTGTCTTGGTCGATCAGCAAGTCCTTGAGGTCGGGGCGGCGTTTGTCCAGCAGCGCGCGGGGTGGCAGGTCGGGGTCCAGGGGGGTGGCCTCCAGTTCGCCGGCAAAGTTGTACAGGCGGCTCAGGTAGGCCACCGGCGAGTCGATGGCGGCGATGGCGCCGACGGAGCAGAAGTCGTCCCAGTTCTCTTTGAACAGGTTTTGGTACGAGGCGCCGATGCTCACCAGCGAACGCACGCCCGTGCGCTGCCCGGCGCTGGACCCTTGCCCTGATGAGGTTTGGTGTTCGCGGTACTGGCGGGCGATCTGCACCGCATACGACATGGCATTGTCGTAGGCCTGCCCGGCGTCGGCGTCACTGTATTGACTCAGCTGCGCGGCAAACACCTGGCGCGACAAGCGGATGATGTCGAACACCGAGGTCAATCCCATCTTCTTCATCGCCACCTTGAAGCTGTGCCGGCCGCTTTTGGCGCGAGTGCTGTCGTCGACGAGGGCTGGGAGTGAAGGGGGATTTTTCTCGTCCATGAAGCGCTCCTACCTTTGAAGGGGGCAGGCGACGGCATGCCCGGCAGGGTTCACGGTAACGAGTTGTGCTAAGGCTGTGACCTGTCAGATCTGACAGTTTTGTGGGGTTTTTTAGACCGAATGGGGTTTAGTGGCGGGTTGTTTATTGCCGATTGAACTGCGTGCCAGCGAGGCAAAAAAAAGGCGAGCGGGTTACCCCGTTCGCCTTTTCATTGACCCGTGGGCGAGGTGCTTAGTGCACTTCTACCGCCAGGCTTTCACTGATTTTCTGTTGCCAGATGGCCGGGCCGGTGATGTGCACCGACTCGCCCTTGCTGTCCACGGCCACAGTGACCGGCATGTCCTTGACGTCGAACTCGTAGATCGCCTCCATGCCCAGCTCGGCGAACGCGACCACGCGGGATTTCTTGATGGCTTGCGCCACCAGGTAGGCCGCGCCACCCACGGCCATCAGGTACACGGCCTTGTGGTCCTTGATCGCCTCGATGGCGGTCGGGCCGCGCTCGGACTTGCCGATCATGCCCAACAGGCCGGTTTGTTCGAGGATCTGGCGGGTGAATTTGTCCATCCGCGTGGCGGTGGTCGGGCCGGCCGGGCCAACCACTTCTTCGCGCACCGGGTCGACCGGGCCGACGTAGTAGATGAAGCGGCCCTTGAGGTCCACCGGCAGGGTTTCACCCTTGTTCAGCATCTCGACCATGCGCTTGTGCGCGGCGTCGCGGCCGGTGAGCATCTTGCCGTTGAGCAATACGGTTTCGCCCGGCTTCCAGCTCTGCACGTCCTCTGGGGTGAGGGTGTCGAGGTTGACGCGGCGCGCCGATGGACCGGCCTCCCAGACGATCTCGGGGTAGGCTTCCAGGGGCGGCGCCTCCAGGGCGGCCGGGCCGGAACCGTCGAGCACGAAGTGGGCGTGACGGGTGGCGGCGCAGTTAGGGATCATGCACACCGGCAGGGACGCGGCGTGGGTCGGGTAGTCCATGATCTTCACGTCGAGCACGGTGGTCAGGCCACCCAGGCCTTGGGCGCCGATGCCCAGTCGGTTGACCTTCTCGAACAGCTCCAGGCGCATTTCTTCGATGCGGTTGGACGGGCCACGCTTAATCAGCTCGTGGATGTCGATGGACTCCATCAACACCTGCTTGGCCATCACTGCGGCTTTTTCGGCGGTGCCGCCGATGCCGATGCCCAGCATGCCCGGCGGGCACCAGCCGGCGCCCATGGTCGGCACGGTCTTGAGTACCCAGTCGACGATCGAGTCGGACGGGTTGAGCATGGCCATCTTCGATTTGTTCTCGGAGCCGCCGCCCTTGGCTGCCACGTCCACTTCCACGGTGTTACCCGGGACGATGGAGTAGTGGATGACCGCCGGGGTGTTGTCCTTGGTGTTTTTGCGGGCACCGGCCGGGTCGGCCAGGATGGAGGCGCGCAGGACGTTCTCCGGCAGGTTGTAGGCGCGGCGCACGCCTTCGTTAATCATGTCGTCCAGGCCCATGGTGGCGCCGTCCCAACGCACGTCCATGCCCACGCGCACGAACACGGTGACGATACCGGTGTCCTGGCAGATCGGGCGGTGGCCGGTGGCGCACATACGCGAGTTAATCAGGATCTGGGCCATGGAATCGCGCGCGGCGGGCGACTCTTCGCGCAGGTAGGCCTCGTGCATGGCCTGGATGAAATCCACGGGGTGGTAGTAGGAAATGAACTGTAGGGCGTCGGCAACGCTCTGGATCAGGTCGTCTTGCTTAATCACGGTCATGAGTCGCGCTCCTCTATAAAGACGGGAACATTTAATAAGGTGGGGCCGGTTGGGTGGCGCTGGTCGCCGACCCCACCTTTGAAGCCACGCCGCTGTGGCAGGCGCGACGCTAAAAAGGCGCGGCAGTATACCCCGCCCCGTGCCCGGGCACACCCGCGGGGCGATAGACCATGGTCGCGGGCGTAGCGGCTGCGTGGGAGCGGTGGTGTGGGTGGGAGTTTCTTTTTCCTCTGTGGGAGCGAGCCTGCTCGCGAGGGAGGCACTCAGTGGCGGTGACGAATAAGGGTAAGACAGTTGCTCCCACAGCGCAGGGATGGGCCCACAGCCGTCGCGCTAAAAATTGAATAGTCATTTGTGGGCCGCATCTCTAAAGTGGCGCATGGCTTGTAGGGTAGGAAACCCGTTCAGCATCCTTTCGCACGGTGAGTCAAAGATTGACCCATAACGTCATCCAAAGCCTGTTGCTCAAGCGTTTCACCCTCGCGGCGGGCACCTATGGGCTGGCATTGCTCCTGCTCTGGCTGGCGTTGCTCAGCGGCCATTTCAAAGCATCCGTGTTCGGCGCCGCCCTGGGCAGCGGCTTGGTGGTGCTCAGCCAGGGCGTATTGCTGGCGCTGTTTCTGACCGGGCGCAACCTGCGCCTGCGCGACCCCAGCCTGACCGAAGTGCAGATTCTGCTGGGCCTGGCCTGGCAAACCTGGCTGATCGCCCACCTGGACAGTGCCCGCGGCGCGTTTTTGGTGTTCTACGTACTGATCCTGCTGTTTGGCCTCTTTCACCTGTCGCGCAAGGCCTTCGTGCGTTGCGCGGCGCTGGTGTTCGTCAGTTTTAGCGCCGTTAACCTGTGGGAGGGCTACCAGTTCCAGCTCCAAGACCCACTGCTCGCCGCGCTCCAGGTGTGCGTGCTGTTCGTGGTGCTAGCCTGGCTGTGCCTGTACGCCAGCTATGTGCAGGCCTCACGGGCCCGCATGCGCCAGCGCCGGTTTGCCCTACAAGCCCACCAGGACACCCTGCGCGGCATGATGCGCCAGCTTGAAGACCTGGTGGCCACCGACGAACTGACCGGGCTGTTCAACCGCCGCCACTTCCTGCGCCTGGCCTCCCGCGAGCTGCACACCCTGAGCCACGGCCAGGTGCATGGCCTGGCGCTGATCGACCTGGACCACTTCAAACGCATCAACGACGTCCACGGCCATGCCGCCGGCGATCAGGTGCTGCAAGCCTTCGCCGCCGTGGCCGGGGCCTGCCTGCGCGAGGGCGACGTACTGGCCCGTTATGGCGGCGAAGAATTCGTCCTGCTGCTACCCGCTTGCGATGCGCAGCGCCTGACCGCGTGCTGCGAACGCCTGCGCATCGCCTTTACCGACGTGCAATTGATCGGCCTGCATATTCACGACCTCAGCCTGTCGGCCGGCATGACGCTGCTGGAATTGGGCGACGACCTCGACGACGCCCTGCACCGCGCCGACCAGGCCCTGTACCGGGCCAAGCGCGACGGGCGTAACCGTTGCGCGGCGGCCTGGGAGAGCGTCGATGCCTGAGCTGCGCGTGGGCGAGCGGCGCTGGAGCGTGGCGCCGGGCAGCAACCTACTCGACGCCCTCAACAGCGCCGGGGTGAACGTGCCTTATAGCTGCCGCGCCGGCAGTTGCCACGCCTGCCTGGTGCAGTGCGTGGGCGAGGTCAACGACCGCCGCCCCGACGCCTTGAGCCCCGAGCAGCGCCAGCAGGGCTGGCGCCTGGCCTGCCAGTGCGAAGTGTTGGGCGACCTGCACGTCAGCGCCTTCGACCCGCTCAAGGACGGCTTGCCCGCGCGGGTCGAGGCCCTCGATTGGCTCAGCGCCCATGTGTTGCGCCTGCGCCTGCGCCCCGAGCGGCCCTTGCGCTACCGTGCCGGCCAGCACCTGGTGCTATGGGCCGGGCAGGTGGCGCGGCCTTATTCCCTGGCCAGCCTGCCGGGCGAAGATGACTTTCTGGAGTTTCACCTCGATTGCCACTTACCCGGGCAATTTTGCGATGCCGCCCGGCGTTTGCAGGTGGGCGAGCCGATTCGGCTGGGTGAACTACGCGGCGGCGCGTTGCACTACGACCCCGACTGGCAGGCCCGGCCCCTGTGGCTGCTGGCAGCGGGCACCGGGCTGGCGCCGCTGTTCGGTGTGCTGCGCGAGGCCTTGCGCCACGACCACCAGGGGCCGATCCGCGTTATTCACCTGGCCCATGATGAGCAGGAGCACTACCTGGCCAAGCCCCTGGCGGCATTGGCGGCCCATCACGCCCACCTGACGATCGACCTGCTCACCGCCGCCCAGGCGCCTGCGGCCCTGAGCCAACTGCGCGTGCCCTCGCGCCAGACCCAGGCCCTGCTGTGCGGCGCCCCCGACAGCGTCGAAGCCTTCGCCAAACGCCTGTACCTGGCCGGGCTGCCGCGCAACCAACTGCTGGCGGATGTGTTCTTGCCCCACGGGTAGGTACGCCAGGGCAGGCCCCATCGCGAGCGGGCTCGCTCCCACAGAATGTCGACGACCCGTTGTGGGAGCGAGCCTGCCGTGCGATGGCGGTGGCCCAGGCAATGCACATGCCCATGCAAAAAGCCCCGGCACTTGCATGCCGGGGCTTTTGGGGTGTTGCGGGGCTGGGCTTAGACCATTTTGTCGCCAACGTGCAGGATTTTCATGCCGTTGGTGCCGCCAATGGTGTGGTAGCTGTCGCCCTTGGTCAGGATCACCCAGTCGCCTTTTGCCACGACGCCCAGCTTGAGCAGTTCGTCGATGGCCGCTTGGCTCACTTGCTCGGGCGGCAGCGAGGCCGGGTCGAACGGTACGGTGTACACGCCGCGGAACATCGCCGCGCGGGCCTGGGTTTCACGGTGCGGGGAGAACGCGTAGATCGGCACCGACGAACGGATGCGCGACATGATGAGCGGCGTGTAGCCACTTTCGGTCAGGGCGATGATCGCCTTCACGCCCGGGAAGTGGTTGGCGGTGTACATCGCCGCCAGCGCGATGCTCTGGTCGCAGGTCTCGAACACCTGGCCGATGCGGTGGCTGGAGGTTTTGCTGGTGGGGTGCTTTTCCGCGCCCACGCAAATGCGCGCCATGGCTTGTACCGCTTCGAGCGGGTAGAGGCCGGCGGCGCTTTCGGCCGAGAGCATCACGGCGTCGGTGTAGTCGAGCACGGCGTTGGCCACGTCGGACACTTCGGCGCGGGTCGGCATCGGGTTCTGGATCATCGACTCCATCATCTGGGTCGCCACGATCACCGCTTTATTGTGGCGGCGGGCGTGCAGGATGATTTTCTTCTGGATACCCACCAGCTCGGCGTCGCCGATTTCCACGCCCAGGTCGCCACGGGCCACCATGACCGCGTCGGAGGCCTTGATGAGGCCGTCCAGGGTTTCATCGTTGGCCACCGCTTCGGCGCGTTCGATCTTGGCCACCAGCCAGGCTGTGCCGCCGGCTTCGTCGCGCAGTTGGCGGGCGTATTCCATGTCGGCTGCATCGCGCGGGAACGACACCGCCAGGTAGTCCACTTCCATCTCGGCGGCGAGCTTGATGTCGGCCTTGTCTTTTTCGGTCAGGGCCGGGGCGGTCAGGCCGCCACCGCGACGGTTGATGCCTTTGTGGTCCGACAGCGGGCCGCCGATGGTCACGGTGCAGTGCAGCTCGGTGGCCGTGGCGGTATCGACGCGCATCACCACGCGGCCGTCGTCGAGCAGCAACTCATCGCCTACGCCGCAGTCCTTGACCAGGTCCGGGTAGTCGATGCCGACCACTTGCTGGTTGCCTTCGGTCAGCGGGTGGCTGGTGGAGAAGGTGAACAGGTCACCGATTTTCAGCTCGATTTTCTTGTTGGCGAACTTGGCGATGCGGATTTTCGGGCCTTGCAGGTCACCCAGCAGGGCGACGAAGCGGCCGTGCTTGGCGGCCAGTTCACGCACCAGGCGCGCGCGGGCCTTGTGCTCGTCGGGCGTGCCGTGGGAGAAGTTCAGCCGGGCAACGTCCAGGCCTGCCAGGATCAGTTGTTCGAGCACTTCTGGCGAGTTACTGGCAGGGCCAAGGGTGGCGACGATTTTGGTACGACGAACAGACATGCACAGACTCCTGAGTTCAAGGGCCCGGCAAGGCTACTCCGCTGCAAAGCTGTAGTCATTGTTCGCATGCACTACCTTATGGCTTTGATGCCGAACTGAAGAAATCCGCCAAGGGGCCGATACAGGCCACAAGACAGGAGAACCTTTTATGCGATTCGTGCTTATTGCCGCCCTGGCCCTCAGCGTTGTGGGCTGCACCCGTTGGTCGATGGACCACCATTTGAACAGCGCCTACCGCGCCTACGAGCGTGGTAACTGCGACCAGGTGATGTTGGAGTTGTCCAAGGTCGAGCGCGAAAGCCGTACCCGCCGCTACGTGCAGCCGGAAGTGTCGCTGCTGCGCGGCCAATGCCTGGAACGCCAAAAACTGTTCGTCGACGCCGTGCAGACCTACCAGTTCATCATCAGCCAGTACCCGGCCAGCGAATACGCCTACCGCGCCCGTGCGCGCCTGGAGACATTGCAAAGCCTGGGCCACTACCCGACCCGCAGCGCGGCGGCCGTTCGCCCGACTGCCTTTTGATGCTGAGCATCATTTAATAGCTGGCCGTCAGCCAGCTTTGCGCTAGTCTTCGATATCAGGGTGTTTAGAGTGTCAACCCTAAAACCCGATCCTACTTGGGAGCGGCAGCAGTCAGCGCAGGGCCCTGGGCCGCAGGCGCACCACGACCGAGGAGAGCACGCCGGCCAGCACGGGCGCGTTCCGAAGCATTAGTGTGGCCATGCTTAATGGCCTTTGTAGGGCGAGCCTGCGTATGTTCACTAACCGCCGGATTGAGCGGCATCAACTGCCGTATTTCCTCAAGGTTTTCAACAGCATCACCGACAAACCCATTGGCTACCTGGGCAACGTCTCCGAAGACGGCCTGATGCTCATCAGCCAGATCCCCATCATGACCGACGCCGACTTCTCCCTGCGCCTCAAGGTTCCCGACAGCGAAGGCGCGCTCCAGGTCATCGATCTTCAGGCCCGCTGCCAGTGGAGCCATGAAGACGCCACGCCAATGCACTACGACGCCGGTTTTGTGGTGCTCAACGCCGCCCCCGAGTACCTGCAACTGGTGCGGGCCCTGCGTTGCTACTTCAGCTTTCGCTCCTTGTCTGAATCGGCCTAGGGGCCCTTCAGTGCCGCTTGCCCGCTGGCGGCAGGGCCAGCGCGGTTAGGAGCCCAGCGCGGGTTCCTGGTCCAGGGCTTTCTCCAGCAACAACCCGCCCAACTCCATCAGGCTGTAGATCGCCAGTGCCAGGTTGCGCTGGCGCCCGTCCAGGTCGTCGGACAAATCCAGGGTCAGGGCGCTGGCCGAGGTCAGGGTTTCAAAGGCATGGGCCAGTAAGGCCTGGGGGTTGATATCCGCCGCTACCGCAAACAGTTTCGCCCCCGCAGGGCGGCGTGGCGTGTCGGTGGGCGTTAGCAGGTAATAGTCCAACGCCCGGTTGGCGGCGTCGTGCAGTTTGTGCGGGTGCAGGTCGTCGTAGGGCGAGACTTCGGGGGGGCTGGGGGTGATCTTGAACATGCTTTCGATTCCTTGAGTGGGCTGCCACCGCTTCGCTACTAAACGAAGGGTGGCGGCTGTACGCAGGTTAGTAGACCGGGGAATCGAAGAAGCCGGCGCGCCGAAGCGCCCTGCGCACAGCCACCATCAAGTACAGGCGTAATGCCTGATTGCTTGCAGGTGTTGAGTGTCTTCAATTACCAAGGGCTACTAAACCCGGCCGCTGATGGGCAGCGACAGGGGCGAACATTAGCCACGACAACCCAGGCACTCAAGCGAGCGGATTCTGGGGGATCTGTAGATTCTGGCGCAAGGTGGCGTAGGCGGTGTAGGTGTTGAGGCGGGGCTAATAGGGCAGCACACGGACGGGGCGCGGGCGCTATGCCGTTGGTCGGAACTGTCAGATCTTACAGGTAGTTGAGAGGTTGATGAGGTGTTAGAGCTATACAGCAACTTCTATCGATTTGATTGGGTGCGCAGTTATGAATACTGAAAATAATATTCCGACTACTCCATTGGCAGTTCCCCAAGATGTATTCCCCCAATCAAATGCCACGTTGCCTTCGTATTTTAATGTTAAAGCTAGGGCGGAATCGTTAAGTGCCCACAGATGGGAGCTGGAATTTTTTGATTTGCAAGATTCGGTGCGTTTTATATTCGATTCAGCATCACCCTGGCTGTCGGCTTGGATAGAAGTCCCACCAGGAGAATATGATTATTTCAGGATTCGTTACTTTGCGTCGGCGGGCGCCAGTGACTGGGCGTATATGAGAAATATTAAAATAATTATAGATAAGCCGAGTGTCATGTTTCCCGAGGAGAATGAAGTACTTGAAGTGGGGACTATTTTTTATGGGTATGCCTATCCAGGCTCAAGAATTTCGGTAAGTATGCCTGGAGGCGGAGAAGTTGCAAGTGCTAGGACTAACGATGAGGGGGCATGGGATTCAACGCCACTGCCTGCGCAGTATGGCCCCGGGTCACATGAACTTCATGTGGCGGCTATCTATAATGGTCAAATTTCGGCGTGGGTATTTAGAAAGTTCAAACTCAGGCCGCCAAGGCTGACCATTTTGGATTTCTCATCAGATGTTTATCCAGATCAGACTCTGGTGGTTTCCGGAGTCTACCAAGGTTTGGCAACGGTGAAAATTTTTGATGGTAATAATCGTGAGGTGCCTGGAAGTATTACAGGGACCGGGGCTTTTCGCACATTTACGCCGAATATTCCGTGGGCACTCGGTAGTCACTCAGTCAAGGCGGTGCAAATTATCGCCAACCTGGAATCCACCCCAAGTAATATCAAGGCGTTCTGGGTGCGTATTCCTAAACCTCATATTTTTTCTCCCGCAGAAGAGGGCACGGTTAATCTTCTACCGGTTTTCTCAGGGAACAACGGTTGGGCTGGACTTGGCTCAAGAGTTTCAGTTCAACAGGAGGGCGGACATGAATGGGCGAATGCTGTGCCGCTTTCATCAGGCAATTGGATGACGCAGCCGTTACCCGCGGATTTTATAGCGGGTACCCACACTCTCTATGTCCGTATTGATAAAGGGGCAGAGCATTCGGATTATGTCGTTCGCACCTTTCATATCAGGCCGCCAAGACTCGTTTTATCTACGCCCGAATGTTCGTGTCTGCCTGGGCTTACCCTTAATCTGACAGGGCTTTATTTGGACGGTAATGATCTAACCCTGGCAGTGTTTGATAATTACGGAAAAGAAATACCGGGTTCTTTTTCTGGAGGTGGCACAACCAGGATATTTACGCCTGCTGTACCGTGGCCGATAGGTGAAAATATCGTTTACGCGACTCAAGTTTCGGGCGGGGTGAGTTCATTGCCCAGTGACCCGATTACTTTTTTTATCATTATTCCTTCACCTGAAGTATTAACGCCTGGGGAGGAGGGGATAGTCGATCTCGGCTCGATTTTCTCCGGGCGCAATGCGTATGTGGCGGCGATGTCGAGAGTGTCGATCAGAAATTCCACCAACCATGTTGAACAAGCCTGGGCTACACCATTGGTAGACGGTCGCTGGACTTCGACACCACTCTCATTGGCATCGAATCCTGGCCAATACATCGTTTATGTGGTGGTGGAAGTCGGTACGCAAAGCTCAGCAAAGGTCTTTCGCCGTTTTAGTGTCAGGCCACCTAAACCAGTAATCATTGCCCCCAGTGCTCCTGTGTTTCCCGAGCAAACACTGGTCATTACAGGCGTGTATACAGGCCAGGTTTCATTAAAGGTATTTACCAGCGCTGGTATTGAAATACTCGGAAGTTTTACAGGGGCTTCAGGAAGCAGGACTTTTACGCCGAGCACCGCTTGGTTGCCCGGTAGCAATGCGGTCAAGGTTGTACAGAGTGTTGCGGGAGTGGAATCACTGCCCAGCGATGTTCGCACGTTCATTGTCAGTATTGCGGCGCCGGAAATTCTCGAACCCCTAGAAGATGGAGTAGTTGATATTGGTTCATCGTTTTCCGGGCGAAAGGGCTATGCAGGTGTCGGTTCAAAGGTGACATTGCAAGAGTCTGGCGGTTATGAGCGGGCGACCGCTGAAGCGGCTCTCGATGGAAGTTGGACTTCAACGCCGTTACCCTCGAGCTTAGTTCCTGGGAGCTACACGCTGTATGTGCGTGTAGATAAAGCAGGCATGCCTAGTTCTGCGTATGTTGCTAGGTCTTTCAGAATACGCCCGCCAAAGTTGACGATCACTGCGTTAGAAAGTGTAATTTTGCCAGACTCGTCACTTCAGGTGGCGGGGGTTTTTGCTGGCTCGACAGAGCTAAAAGTCCTCAAGGAGCAAGATGTTGTTGTACCAGGCGATTTTTTGGGAAGTGGAGCAGTTCGAACATTTAAGCCGGAGCTACCTTGGGCTCAAGGTGAAAATAGAGTTCAGGCGGTACAGGTTTCTGGTGGAGTGGAATCACTGGCAAGTGACGAGTGTGTCTTTCAGGTAGATGGCAGAACACCAGTTATCCAAGTGCCAGCAGAAAATGAAGTTGTTGATATGGAATCTCCCGTTTCCGGTACTGACGGGGTGCCAGGGTACAAGGTTGTTCTCTACCTGGAAGGAAATTCTGATCAATGGCGCAACACAACAGCCGATCAGTGGGGCGGCTGGGAGATACCCAGTTTAAGGTTGGGTGCCGGCGAGTTTGGTATAAGTGTTCGTAATATTTTGGGTGATCTGGAACTGCCTTTGAGCCCGGTTCGGTATTTCAAGTTTAGACCGTTGGTTCCGCAGATTACTTTCCCCGAGCAAGGCGCTGGAGTTGAGTTGGGTGCAGCTGTGGCCGGAGTCAGGGGGCATCCTGGAGGTAAGGTTGCTGTTCAGGATGCGCGTAATAATCTGACCTTGAGAGAGGCCGTGGTGAACCAGGATGGAACGTGGAGCACTTCATCATTGAATTTCGATGCAGGTGAGTATGAAGTTCAGGCGCTTAGTATTTACAACGGCATTGAGTCCGTGCTGAGCAATTCACTTGGATTTTCAATAAAGCCTGCTGCACCTAACATTATTGCGCCGACTGGCGATGTTACTCCCGACGTGATTTTGGAGATCTCCGGGGTGCATGCTTTTGCTTCAAGGCTGGAGATGTTCGATAGTGAAAATGTACCTGTACCAGGCGTTTTTACTGTAGAGGGGGCAATAAGGAAGTTTACTCCTTTAACCCCATGGGCTGAGGGCGAGCATAGGGTCAAGGTTGTTCAAGTTGTCAATACGGTCACCTCGGATCCAAGTGAATTGTGTACTTTTTTAGTGAAGGCAAAAATTAGCCCCCCCGTGATTGTTTTTCCTGTGAGGGGGGGTGAGTCATCTTCCAGCCCGGAAATTAAAGGCAGTCACGCGCATCCGTATGCCGATGTTCACGTGCGCCATGTTGAAACTAAGGACCAACTGTTCCACGGCCCAGCCGACGCGGATGGCAACTGGTCATTTGTGGTTACGGACCATTTCCCTCTGGGCCATCACGCTCTGGAGACCATGCAACTGGACCGTGGCAGTGCTTCCGAGTGGAGCGCGCCGCACCCCTTCGAGGTGGTTCGCACTGCGGTTGGGCTGCCTGATATCAATCGGCCAAGGCCCAATCAGAACATTTACCCTGTGTTTGTCCAAGGTAGAGGTACGCCTCAGGCAACGGTGAACTTGCGACTCAAGCAGGCGGGTGTCCTCGTGGCCAGCTCAAGCGTGCGTGTATCGACTTCACAAAGCTGGAGTTGGGCTCCTGTAGCTGGATTGCTGCCGGGCAGCTACACGGTCGAGGGCCAACAGGTCTATGGCGCGAATGAATCAGGATGGACGGTACCTGCGGTGTCTTTCAACTTGGTGGCCCCCACGATCCGGTTTGCCGAGGCCGCCCCGGTGATCGGGCATCCGGTAGTGGAAAACGGCGAGTGGGTGTTACTGCGTACCCGGGTCGTGGATACCCTTACGTCGCAGCCGGTGGTTGGGCAGCCAGTGGACTGGCGCGAGGACAACGACCAGCCTCTTGGTACGACGGTGACTGACCAGGATGGTTGGGCCAGTTATCGTTATGTGCCGGTGAATGCCGAGTCGCATTGGGTGGTGGCGACTATCACCCACCCGGATAATCCGTTGACAAGGTTTGTTCAGCCATTTGAGATCCATCCGGATCAACGTAATCCCTGGTTACGTGAGTTCACCCTGTACCTCAACGATGAGCCCGTGGACTTTGCGGCGGAGGGCGTCGTGTTGCGTTCGGGCAGGTCCTATCAGCTGAAGCTTGTGGTGCGCCCAGGCAGCCCACTGATCGAGCAGACCACCGTGGCCCTGGAGGACGAGCAGAATGCCGAGCTCCTGGGCATCGAGGCGTCGCCGGCCCTAGGCAGTGAGCTGTTAATCACAGCGCAGCCGTTGGTATGGTCGGTTGCGGTCGAGGGGGTGGAAAGCGGCTATTTCGGCTTGAAAATAAGCTCTCCAAAACTGCCGGACTGGGTGCTGCCTGGGCGCGTTATCGGGACGAACCTGGCGGGTGATGTGGCGTTGGTGTTGGATGAGGTGATTGCCCTGAAGTTCGGCAGTGCGGGTTACCCCTGCCACGGCGTTGAGCACCAGTTGAGGTTACGGCCTACCGCAGGCAGCGCCTTGCTGGGCCAGACGGTGATACTGCACTGGTCGGGTGAAAGTGAGCAAGCGCTGGGGATTGCCTTGCTGCCGCGCCCCGGCCAGGCATTTGTGTTGGGCGAGGAGGGCATAACCTGGCAGTTGGACTGTCGCAACAGCATTAAAGACGGGGTGTTTTCATTGCGCCTGGAGGTGCCGCAGTTGGGTATCAGCTCGGCCGAGCTACAAATGGAGCTGGGGCATAACAAGGTCTACGTCAGCAAGCACACTGGGCCGACTCAGGTTAATCCGCCTTGGGGCTATTGGGTGATTGGCATTGAGGTCAGATCATTCTTTACCAAGCAGTTGGCGGCGGGGGCTCGCATTAAAGTTACGCGTGAGGGGCAGCCACCCACCTACGAGCGTGCGAATGCTCAAGGGCAGGTTTCGGTCAGCTACCCGCAGGGGGCATGGGCGTCTCTGTCGCCCGATAACAGATACGACGGTAAGTACGAGGCGCCATAGCGGCCCATCCGTTTTTTCCACACCAGGTGACGTGCCAGCCTGAGGGCTGGCCGCCACCCCCCACGAGCGCCTAGACTTTGCCGGTCTTTTGCACAGGAACGCGCCCGTGACTTCGATTTTTTGGTACGACTACGAAACCACCGGCATCAACCCCCGTTGTGACCGCCCGCTGCAAGTAGCGGGCATTCGCACCGATGCCCAGCTCAATGAAATCGGCGCGCCGGTCAACCTCTATTGCCGCCCCAGTGCCGACATCCTGCCGCACCCGATGGCCAGCCTGATTACCGGCATCACCCCCCAGCGCTTGGCCGAGCAGGGCCTGGATGAGGCGGATTTCATCACCCGCGTACACGCCGAACTGGCAACGCCCGGTACCTGTGGTGCGGGCTACAACACCCTGCGTTTCGACGATGAGGTGACGCGCTACAGCCTGTACCGCAATTTCTTCGACCCCTACGCGCGGGAATGGCAGGGCGGCAATAGCCGTTGGGACTTGATCGACGTGGTGCGTACCGCCTACGCCCTGCGCCCACAGGGTATCGAGTGGCCTCAGGAGGACGGCCAGGTGACCCTCAAGCTCGAACGCCTGACGGCCGCCAATGGCATCGACCATGGCCAGGCCCACGATGCCCTGTCGGATGTACGCGCTACCATCGCCCTGGCCCGGCTGATCCGCGACAAGCAACCGCGCCTGTATGAGTGGCTGTTCCAGCTGCGCAGCAAGCACAAGGTTATGGAGCAGATCACCCTGTTGGAGCCGATGGTGCATATCTCCGGGCGGTTTTCGGCGGCGCGCCATTATGTGGGTGTGGTCCTGCCCCTGGCCTGGCACCCGCGTAACCGCAACGCGCTGATTGTCTGCGACCTGCACCTGGACCCCCAGGGTTTGCTGGAGCTGGATGCCGAGACCTTGCGCCAGCGCCTCTACACCCGCCGCGAGGATCTGGCCGAAGGCGAGTTGCCGGTGCCGTTGAAGCTGATTCACATCAACCGCTGCCCGGTGGTGGCACCGCTGAAGGTAGTGCGCGGTGACGATCAACAGCGCCTGCAACTGGACATGGCGCTTTATCAGGCCCAGGCGCAACAGCTAAGTGCGGCGCAAGAACAGTGGCTAGATAAACTCCAGGCCATTTATGCCCACGAGGATTTCACCCCCAGCGAGGACCCGGAACAACAGTTGTATGACGGTTTCCTGGGGGACCGTGATCGGCGTTTATGTGAGCAAGTGCGCACCGCCGACCCCGCGCTATTAGGCAAACAACAATGGCCGTTCGATGATGAGCGTTTGCCAGAATTATTATTCCGCTACCGGGCGCGTAACTTTCCCCAAACCCTCAATGATGAGGAGCAAGAGCGTTGGCGAATATTCTGTCAGCAGCGTTTGTCAGTCCCGCAGATGGGCGCGCCCAATACCTTGCAGGCCTTTAACGACGCTACCGTGCAATGCCTGGAAACTGCCACGCCGGCGCAACGCCAGGTGCTGGAACAATGGCAGGCATATGCCCGCGCATTGGGTGAGGCTTTTAATCTTTGAACCCTGCGCACTAAATCGCAGGCATAAAAAAACGCCAGTCACCTGGCGTTTTTTATCGTCGCAGAGCACCTGCGCCGGGGGTGTGGCTTAGCCCAGCAGGGTAGCCCAACCTTCTACAACATCACCGCCCCACTTGGCTTTCCACTCTTTCAGAGTCTTGTGGTTGCCACCTTTGGTTTCAATGACTTCGCCATTGTGCGGGTTTTTATATTGTTTAACCTTGCGCGCACGTTTGGTGCCGGTAGTTTTCACGGCGCCGCGTGGGGTCTTGGCGGTTTTGGATTCTGGGTCCAGCAGCGCAATGATGTCGCGCAGGGATTTGGAGTATTCGCCCATCAGGGTGCGCAATTTGCCTTCAAATTCCAGCTCGGTTTGCAGTTTGTCGTCTTGGGACAGATTCTTCAAACGGGCCTGCAGCTCTTTGATGGCTTCTTCGGTGGCGCGATATTCGTTAATCAGGGACATGAGGATTACCTTATGTTGGGCGCTGGATGATAAGTGCGGTGGCGCAATAATAGTCAGGCAGTTTGACCAAGTAAACATTTAACCGGGTTTTTATTTAATTTAATTAGATCGCTTAGTCAAAACTGCGCTAATGCCAGAGTTAAGTAGCAGGCCCGGCTGTTGCCAATAGCGCAGGCAACCGCACGGGCCCCTCTGCCTGGCCGCACCTGCCCCAGGCTGGTCGGGGGCGACGATTGGCCCGCGAAGAAGAGCTGTCATCAATACTGCAGTTTTGCCGCGCAATCGCTAGAATGGCGGCCTTTGCGAAGTTCTGGAGTCTCCCCCTAATGCGCACTTTTCGTCTGGTGATTGCTTGCCCGGACCGCGTCGGCATCGTTGCTAAAGTCAGTAACTTTCTGGCGTCCCATAACGGTTGGATCACTGAAGCGAGCCATCACTCGGACAACCTCAGCGGTTGGTTCTTCATGCGTCACGAGATTCGTGCCGACTCCTTGCCCTTCGGTATCGAGGCCTTGCGCGAGGAATTCGCGCCCATCGCCCAAGAGTTCTCGATGAACTGGCGCATCACCGACACCGCGCAGAAAAAACGCGTGGTGCTGATGGCCAGCCGCGAGTCCCATTGCCTGGCGGACTTGCTGCACCGCTGGCACAGCGATGAACTCGATTGCGAGATTTCCTGCGTGATCTCCAACCACAATGACCTGCGCAGCATGGTCGAGTGGCACGGCATCCCGTACTACCACGTGCCGGTCGACCCGCAGAACAAACAGCCGGCGTTCGCCGAAGTCTCGCGCCTGGTCAAACAGCACGAGGCCGAAGTGGTGGTACTGGCACGCTACATGCAAATCCTGCCGCCGGACCTGTGCAGCGAGTACGCCCACAAAGTCATCAACATCCATCACAGCTTTCTGCCCTCGTTCGTCGGCGCCAAGCCGTACCACCAGGCTTCGATGCGCGGCGTGAAGTTGATTGGTGCCACGTGCCACTACGTCACCGAAGAGCTGGACGCCGGGCCGATCATCGAGCAGGACGTGGTGCGCGTGAGCCACAGCGACAGCATCGAGGACATGGTGCGTTTTGGCCGTGACGTCGAGAAGATGGTGCTGGCCCGAGGCCTGCGTTATCACCTGGAAGACCGCGTGTTGGTGCACGGCAACAAGACCGTGGTGTTCTGATACCCACCCTGGAGGTGTTTGCGATGGCCGACCCGCTGGACAAAGCCACCTCCCAGGCCCCGGCGACCCTGGGCGAGGGTTGCCTGAGCCGTTACGACCCCGACGACCTGAGCCCGGAGGATGGCACCGAGTTTCCCGGTGCCGCCGAACTCTGGGACCAGCTCAAGCCCGACGCCGACGCCCCTGCCTCCTGAGCCGCCAGCCACCCGGCCTTGGTCATGGGCCGGCGACCTTCTTCCAGTAATTGCCCCAGGGTGTCGAGCCAATAGCGGCGCGACCGCCCGTGGCGCATGTCCACCGGGTGCAGCCCCAGGCGAATCACCGGCTCCTGGCGCCAGCGCTGGCGCCGTTGTTCGCACACCCAGTGCGAAACGCTTCGGCGCCAGGCACTGCGGGCACTCCACACCAGCCCCGGGGCGGCCACGGCGGTGAAATCCGGTAAGCGGTACAGGTGCTGCATGTCGCTGGTGTAGCGCAGCGGTAATCGTCGCAACGCCTGGCGCGTGCCTGCGCTCATCAACCACGCCGGGGCGACGAAGCCCTGCACCGGCCAGCGGTAGCGCTCGAACAGCTCCAGGCCACGGTGCAGGCGCGTCAGGGCCGCGGCCTCGGATAACCGATAAAACTCGCCTTCGTGGGTATACACCCGGCGCATGAACCAATCCCGTGGACCGCTTGGCGGCGGGCCGTCGTCGGCGTGGAAGTAGCCATGCAGGGCCAGTTCGTCGCCGCGCGCCAGGCGTTGCTCGAGCAGGCTGCACAACGCGGGGTGGGCGTCGAGGGGCGCGCGGTGGTGAAAGTGCGGCACCACCAGCCAGGTCATGGGGATGTTGCCCAGGGCATCGACGGCTTGCACCAGGGGTTGGTAGTCGGCCCAGGTGTGTGGCGCCACATCGTGCAGCACCAGCAACAGGCTGCGTTCAGCCATGGGCGCGCAGCGGGGCCTGGCCGGCGACTACGGCCCGGTAGTGGTGCAGCAGGCTATCGACCACCCTGTCCCAGGAGTATTGCTGTTCGACGTGGCGCCGCGCCTGCCGCCCCAGCCGTTTAGGGTCGTGGCGCAGCAGTTCGGCCACGGCGCTGGCCATGGCTCGCGGGTCGCCGGGGGCGCAGAGCAGGCCGCACTCGGGGGTGACGATTTCGCTGAACGCCCCGGCCGCCACCGCAACCACCGGCAGGCCGCAGGCCATGGCTTCGAGCAGCACCAGGCCGAAGGTTTCCTGGTCGCCGGCATGCAGCAGCGCATCGGCGCTGGCCATCAGGCGTGCCACTTGGGCGGCGGGGCAGAATTGATCGACCACGGTGACGTTGTCCGGCACCGCCGTGGGCATGGATGAGCCCACCAGCAGCAGGTGATAGCGCTCCCCCAGGTGCTGCATGCAACGCAGCAACACCGGCAGGTTTTTCTCCTTGGCGCCGCGCCCGGCGAAAATCAACAGGTGGGTGTCGGCGGCGATGCCCAACTCGGCCCGCAGGCCCGGGTCGCGGGCGGCGGGGGTGAAGGTGTGCAGGTCCACGCCCAGGGGTTGGACGTGGACGTTGCGCACCCGTAAGCGCATGAGTTTGTCGGCGATCACCTGGCTGGGGGCCAGCACCCGGTCGAAATGGCCGTAGAGCTTGCGCACGTAGACTTCGACATTGGGCGTGCACCAGGTGCCCATGCGGTTACTGGCCAACAGGGGCAGGTCGGAGTGGTAGAAACCGATGACCGGCACGTCCCACTGGCGCCGCGCGTCGAGGGCCGCCCATGCGGTCAGGTAGGGGTCGCCGACCTCAATCAGGTCGGGCTGCAAACGGCGCAACGCCTTGCACCACGGCGCCAGGCGCACCGGGAAGCGGTAGCCCTTGCCGAAGGGCACGGCTGGGCTGGCGACGGTGTGGACGCCATCGTGCTCGCCACTGCGCGCGCCGGGTATCAGCAGGCTGTGTCGAATGCCTGGGTGAGTGCCCAGGCGATGGTGCTTGGCATCCAGGTAAGTGCGCACGCCGCCGCTGGCCGGGGCGTAGAACATGGTGATGTCGGCGATGTGCACGGTGCGTATCCCTCCCGTCGAGCCTGATGTTCAGGGTTGACCTTGATGAAGGATAGTTGTTCGGTTGGATGTAGGCGGTGAGCGCCCCTGACGTAGGCAAAGGCCTGGTCAGGGGGCTTGAGGGGCGTCAGGTCAGATGCGGAAGCTGCCGACCAGGTGCTTGAGGCGGGCGGCTTGCTGTTCCAGGTCGGAACAGGCGCGCAGGGTAGCTTGCAGGTTTTCCACGCCCTCTTGGTTGAGGGTGTTGATTTCGGTGATATCGACGTTGATCGACTCGACCACGGCGGTTTGCTCTTCGGTGGCGGTGGCCACCGATTGGTTCATGCCGTCGATCTCGCCGATGCGCTGGGTCACGCTGGTGAGGCGTTCGCCGGCCTGGTTGGCGATTTCCACGCTGTCCTGGCTGTGGCGCTGGCTTTCACTCATGGTGCTGACCGACTCGCGGGCGCCCACTTGCAGCTCTTCGATCATGGTTTGCACCTGTTGCGCCGACTCCTGGGTGCGGTGCGCCAGGTTACGCACTTCGTCGGCCACCACCGCGAACCCGCGCCCGGCCTCACCGGCCCGTGCCGCCTCGATAGCGGCGTTGAGCGCCAGCAGGTTGGTCTGCTGGGAAATGCTGGTGATGACTTCCAGGATCTGCCCGATGTTTACGGTTTTGCTGTTGAGCGACTCGATATTGCTGCTGGAGGCGCTGAGCATCACCGACAACTGGTTCATCGCTGCGATGCTGCGGTCTACCACTTGCTGGCCATCGGTGGCCAGGCTGCGTGCCTCGCTGGAGTGTTGGGAGGCGAGGGCAGCGTTCTGGGCGATTTCCTGGGCGGCGGCGCCCAATTGATTGATGGCGGCCGCGACGCTGCTGGTGCGCGAAGACTGCTGGTCGGAGTTGAACATCGACGAGTTGGAGGCACTGACTACCCGCAACACCACCTCGTTGACGTGCTCGGTGGCCGAGGACACTTCGCGGATAGACGTATGAATACGCTGCACGAAGTGGTTGAACGCGGTGCCCAGGGTGCCGAATTCGTCGTGGCTGTGGATGTTCAGGCGGCGGGTCAGGTCGCCTTCACCGTCGGCAATGTCCTGCATGGCGCGGGTCATCACGTGCAGCGGTTGCAGCAGGATGCGGATCAGCATGCCCAGCAGGGCGATGATGATGACCACTGCGATCACCGTGGCAATGATGGCCGAGGTGCGGAACTTGCTGAGCATGGCGAAGGCTTTGCCTTTGTCCACGGACAGGCCGATGTACCAGTTGACCGAGGGCAGGCCCTTGATCGGGGTGAACGAGACGATGCGCGTGACGCCGTCGAGTTCCACTTCGCTGAAGCCGCCGCCGATACGCGGCGCGTTGTGGGGGAACACGTCGCTCAGGCTTTTCATCACCAGGGCTTTATTGGGGTGGACGAGGATCTTGCCGTCGCTGCTGACCAAAAAGGCGTAGCCCATACCGCCAAAATCCAGGGCGTTAATGGTCTCGACCAGGGTTTGCAGGCTCAGGTCGCCGCCGACCACACCCACGCTTTGCCCGGCCTTTTTCGAGGCGCTGGCCACCGAAATAATCAACTGCTGGGTGGCGGCATCGATATAGGGTTCGGTCAGTGTGGAGCCGCTGCTGGCCTCGGCACCTTTGTACCAGGGGCGCACACGGGGGTCGAAACCGTCGGGCATCTTCGCGTCGGGGCGGATGGTGAAGCTGCCGCTGGCATCGCCCAGGTAGGACGCCATGAAGGTGGACGACAGGGCTTTTTGTTCCAGCAGGCTAGCAACGGCGGCAGGCTCGGGGTTGATGGCAATGTTCTGGGCCAGGTTTTCCACCAGCAGGATGCGCCCGCTCAACCAGGTCTGGATGTTGCCGGCGGTGACCTCGCCCATTTCGTGCAGATAGTCATCCAGGTCGCTGCGGATCGCGTTGCGCTGTAAATAGTCGTTGTACAGCGTAAAGGAGGCGAAGGCAGCAATGACGATGAGGGCGGCGGCAAGCAGAATTTTATGGCTGAAACGCAGATTTTTGTTCATCACTTGGGGTGTCCGCTAAGGTCTTAATGTCCAGGGCGTGCAATGGCAAAAGCACGCAAAATGGCCAGCATTGAAAATAAGCTGATACTTCCACCGCTCCTTAGGGAATTATCTGACGTTAATTTCAGTCTTTTCCGGTCTCTCGCTACTCTCTATCGACCGTTCAGAGCCAAAGCTTAACCATGGGTGACAAAATGCCTGATTCATCGCAACTCGTTATCGGTGCCGACCTCACAGGGCAGCCCATTGCCCAGGCCATGCGCTTGGCCAACCGCCACGGGCTGATTGCGGGGGCGACCGGCACCGGCAAGACCGTGACCCTGCAACGCCTGGCCGAAGCCTTCAGCGACGCGGGCGTGGCGGTGTTCGCCGCCGACATCAAGGGCGACCTGTGCGGCCTCGGCGCCGCCGGCAACCCCCAGGGCAAAGTGGCCGAGCGCATCGCCGGCATGCCGTGGCTCAACCACGCGCCGGCGGCCTACCCGGTGACCCTGTGGGACATCCACGGCAAGAGCGGTCACCCGTTACGCACCACCTTGAGTGAAATGGGCCCATTGCTGCTGGGCAGCCTGCTGGAACTGACTGACAGCCAGCAGTCGGCGCTCTACGCCGCGTTCAAGGTGGCGGACCGCGAAGGCCTGTTGTTGCTGGACCTCAAGGACCTCAAGGCGCTGCTCAACCATTTGCGCGACAACCCGCAGTTGCTGGGCGACGACAGTGCATTGATGACCACCGGCTCCAGCCAGGCACTGATGCGCCGTTTATCGAGCCTGGAGCAACAGGGCGCCGAGGCGTTGTTCGGCGAACCGGCGCTGCAACTGCAAGACATCCTCGCGCCGGCCAGCGACGGCCGCGGGCGCATTCATTTGCTCGATGCCAGCCGCTTGGTGCACGAAGCGCCGAAGGTTTACGCGACCTTCCTGCTGTGGCTGCTGGCGGAGCTGTTCGAGCAATTGCCCGAACGCGGCGACAGCGAAAAGCCGTTGCTGGCGCTGTTTTTCGACGAGGCGCACTTGCTGTTCGCCGGCACCCCCAAAGCCTTGCAGGAGCGCTTGGAGCAAGTGGTGCGGCTGATCCGTTCCAAGGGTGTGGGGGTGTACTTCGTCACCCAGTCGCCGGGCGACCTGCCCGATGACGTGTTGGCGCAGTTGGGTTTGCGCATCCAGCACGGCTTGCGTGCCTTCACCGCCAAGGAGCAGAAGTCCCTGCGGGCGGTGGCCGAAGGCTTCAGGCCCAACCCGGCGTTCGATGCTTTGGCAGTGCTGACCGAGTTGGGCACCGGCGAGGCGCTGGTGGGCACCCTGCAAGAAAAGGGCACGCCGGGGATGGTCCAGCGAGTGTTGGTGGCGCCGCCGCAGTCGCGCATCGGGCCGTTGACCGAGGCCGAGCGCGGCGCCTTGATCGCCGCCTCGCCGTTGCAGGGGCGCTACGACAAACCCATCGACCGCGAGTCGGCCTATGAAGTGTTGATGAACCGCAAGGGCCTGGGGCCGCAAGAGGACGCGGCGCCCGGTACGGCTGACGCCGCGCAGCCGAGTTTTGTCGACCGTGCCGGGGAGTTCTTGGGTACGCCGACCGGGCGGGCGCTCAAATCCATGGTGGGGCAGATGGCCAACCAGATGGGCCGCCAATTGGTGCGCGGCTTGATGGGGTCGCTGCTGGGCGGGAGCAAGCGCAAGTAAAGAGGGGCGACACGCGAGCAGGCCCGCCGCCCTTACACCTTGGGTTTGGCGTGGGCTGCCAGCCGCTCCAGCGCGGCGCGCAGGTTCGGGTCGCTGATGCCATCGGCCGTGGCCTGGATGGTTTCGGCTGCGGCGCAGGACAAATCCAGGGTGTGGCCGGCAGCGCCTTGCTGCACGGTGGGCGGCTGCACCTTGAACAGAATGCGCGTCAGGCTGGCGAACTCATCGAAGGCCAGTAATTGGCGCTGCAAGCGTTTTTGCTGGTAGCGCAACCGGGTGGCCCAATGCCCGTCGGTGACGATCAACAGCAGGCTGCCTTCGCGCCAGGACGCCACGTGGCAATGCTCGCGGGCGGCCGGTTGCAATTGGCTTTCCACCAGGCGCTGCAAATGGGCCAGGCGTTGGGCGTGGTTGAAAATGGCTTTTAATGGCTTGGCTTCACGCAGCAGGACGGCGGGTGCCCGGGCGGTGAGGGGGCGAAATGCCATGACTGGACACCTGGAGTAACAGAGCGGCCATGGTAGCAGAAACAGCCTGTGGCACCCTGGCCCATTGCGCGGGGCAAGCTTTGCCCATTAAATCAATGACTAACTAATGCCCCGCGCGGGTTGAAGTTAAACAAAACGCCCTTATTTTAAGTGAGCCCCGTCACAGCGCTGTGCCAGCATCGTGGAATAACGCCACTTTCCTCACCACCGTTTCCGGGTAGAATGCTCGTTCGCGCGGCCATGAGGGCTGCTCGGGCGACTCACGGGGCCGCCCTCCATCCCTATGTGTGGAAGAACCTGCCGATATGTTTGCGCCTTTGTTAAAGAAACTTTTTGGAAGCAAGAATGAGCGTGAAGTCAAACGCATGCTCAAAACGGTGCAGCTGGTCAATGCCTTCGAAGAGCAGATGGTCGCTCTCTCGGACGAGCAATTGCGCGCCAAGACCGAAGAGTTCAAGGCCCGCATAGCCAAAGGTGAGACCCTCGACAAGCTCCTTCCCGAAGCCTTCGCGGTTGCCCGTGAAGCGGGCAAGCGGGTCATGGGCATGCGCCACTTCGATGTCCAGTTGATCGGCGGCATGACCTTGCACGAAGGCATGATCGCGGAAATGCGCACCGGTGAAGGCAAGACGCTCGTCGCCACCCTTGGCGTGTACCTCAACGCTCTGTCCGGCAAGGGCGTGCACGTGGTGACGGTGAACGATTACCTGGCCCGCCGTGACGCCAACTGGATGCGCCCGCTCTATGAGTTCCTCGGCCTGACGGTCGGCGTGGTCACGCCGTTCCAGCCGCCGGAAGAAAAGCGTGCCGCCTACGCCGCCGATATCACCTACGGCACCAACAACGAATTCGGTTTCGACTACCTGCGCGACAACATGGCGTTCAGCATGGAAGAAAAATTCCAGCGCGAACTCAACTTTGCCGTGATCGACGAAGTCGACTCCATCCTCATCGACGAAGCCCGTACCCCGCTGATTATCTCCGGCCAGGCCGAAGACAGTTCCAAGCTCTATATCGAGATCAACAAGTTGATCCCGCAACTGGAGCTGCATGTCGAGGAAGTGGAAGGCGAAGTCACCAAGGCCGGCCACTACACCGTCGACGAGAAGACCCGCCAGGTCGAGCTCAACGAAGCGGGCCACCAGTTCATCGAGGAAATGCTCACCCGCGTCGGCCTGCTGGCTGAAGGCGAGAGCCTGTACTCGGCGCATAACCTGGGCCTGTTGACCCACGTTTATGCCGGCCTGCGTGCGCACACGCTGTTTCACCGCAATATCGAATACATCGTGCAGGAAGGCCAGGTCGTCCTGGTGGACGAACACACTGGCCGCACCATGCCGGGCCGTCGTCTGTCCGAAGGCCTGCACCAGGCCATCGAGGCCAAGGAAAACCTGAACATCCAGGCCGAAAGTCAGACATTGGCCTCGACCACGTTCCAGAACTACTTCCGCCTGTACAACAAGCTCTCCGGCATGACCGGTACGGCCGACACCGAAGCGTTCGAGTTCCACCAGATCTACGGCCTGTCCGTGATGGTGATCCCGCCGAACAAGCCGTTGGCGCGCAAGGACTACAACGACCTGGTGTTCCTGACCGCCGAAGAGAAGTACGCGGCGATCATCAATGACATCAAGGAAGGCATGGCCCAGGGCCGTCCGATCCTGGTGGGCACCGCGACCATCGAGACCTCCGAGCACGTTTCGCGCCTGCTTGAGAAAGAAGGCATCGAGCACAAGGTGCTCAACGCCAAGTTCCACGAGAAGGAAGCGGAAATCATCGCCCAGGCCGGTCGCCCGGGTGCGTTGACCATCGCCACCAACATGGCCGGTCGCGGTACCGACATCCTGCTGGGCGGCAACTGGGAAGTGGAAGTCGCTTCCCTGGAAAACCCTACACCGGAACAGATCGCCCAGATCAAAGCCGATTGGCAGAAGCGCCACCAGCAGGTGCTCGAGTCGGGCGGTTTGCAGGTGATTGCCTCCGAGCGCCACGAATCGCGCCGTATCGACAACCAATTGCGTGGCCGTGCCGGTCGCCAGGGTGATGCCGGTTCCAGCCGTTTCTACCTGTCGCTGGAAGACAGCCTGATGCGCATCTTCGCCTCTGACCGGGTGAAGAACTTCATGAAGGCCCTGGGCATGCAGCCGGGCGAGGCGATCGAGCACCGCATGGTGACCAACGCCATCGAAAAGGCCCAGCGCAAGGTTGAAGGCCGCAACTTCGATATCCGTAAGCAATTGCTGGAGTTCGACGACGTCAACAACGAGCAGCGCAAGGTGATCTACCACATGCGCAACACGCTGTTGGCCGCTGACAACATTGGCGAGACCATCGCCGATTTCCGTCAGGACGTGCTCAACGCCACCGTCAGCGCCCACATCCCGCCGCAATCGCTGCCCGAGCAGTGGGACGTGGCGGGCCTGGAAGCCGCCATCGAAAGCGATTTCGGCGTGAAGCTGCCGATCCAGCAGTGGCTCGACGAAGACGACCACCTCTACGAGGAGACGCTGCGCGAGAAGCTGATGACCGAGCTGCTGGCCGCGTACAACGAGAAAGAAGAGCAGGCGAGCGCCGAGGCGCTGCGCACCTTCGAGAAGCAGATCGTGCTGCGTGTGCTCGACGACCTGTGGAAAGACCACCTCTCGACCATGGATCACCTGCGCCACGGCATCCACTTGCGTGGCTATGCGCAGAAGAACCCGAAGCAGGAATACAAGCGCGAATCCTTCACGCTGTTCTCCGAGCTGCTGGATTCGATCAAGCGCGACTCGATCCGTGTCTTGTCCCACGTCCAGGTTCGCCGCGAAGACCCGATCGAAGAAGAAGCACGCCTGCGCGAGGAGGCCGAGGCATTGGCCGCCCGCATGCAGTTCCAGCACGACGAAGCCCCAGGCCTCGAAGAGCCGCAAATCCTCGGCGAGGAAGTCGATGTCGCCCTGGCTACCGCGCCGGTGCGCAACGAGCAAAAGCTGGGCCGCAATGAGCTGTGCTACTGCGGTTCGGGCAAGAAGTTCAAGCACTGTCACGGGCAGATCCAGTAAAACCCCGTTTCACAGGCTGATACACCCGCGCCGCGACCGGCTCCTGCCGTCGCGGCGTTTTGCCATTTAATTCACCGTCCCGCCTCCCTCAATCGAGCCGCGACGGCGCTGACAACATTTATTAAGGAGCGCATTCATGGCTGTTGGTCTTGGTCCTTTGCCCACGCTGCACCCGGTAGCCGGTTTTGAACTCGGCATCGCCTCGGCCGGCATCAAACGTGCGGGTCGCAAGGACGTGGTGGTGATGCGCTGCGCCGAAGGTTCTACTGTGGCCGGGGTGTTTACCCTCAACGCCTTTTGCGCCGCGCCGGTGATCCTGGCCAAGCAGCGGGTTCAGGGCCCGGTGCGTTACCTGCTGACCAACACCGGCAACGCCAACGCCGGCACCGGTGAGCCAGGCCTGGCCGCAGCTGCGCGCACCTGCGCGAAACTGGCCGAGCTGACGGGTGTGGACGCCAGCCTGGTGCTGCCGTATTCCACCGGTGTGATTGGCGAGCCGCTGCCAGTGGAGAAGATCGAAGGCGCCTTGCAGGCTGCCCTGGACGACCTGTCCGTGGACAACTGGGCCGCCGCCGCCACCGGCATCATGACCACCGACACCCTGCCCAAGGGCGCGAGCCGGCAGTTCGTGCATGACGGCGTGACCATCACCGTCACCGGCATCAGCAAGGGCGCGGGGATGATCCGCCCGAACATGGCCACCATGCTCGGCTATATCGCCACCGATGCCAAAGTGTCCCGCGAGGTGCTGCAAAACCTGCTGCTGGACGGCGCCAACAAGTCGTTCAACCGCATCACCATCGATGGCGACACCTCGACCAACGACTGCTGCATGCTGATAGCTACCGGCCAGGCTGACCTGCCGGCCATCACCGAGGCCAGCGGCCCGTTGTTCGCGGCCCTCAAGCAAGCGGTGTTCGAGGTGTGCATGGACGTGGCCCAAGCCATCGTGCGCGACGGCGAAGGCGCGACCAAGTTCGTCACCGTCCAAGTCAACGGTGGCGGCACCCACCAGGAATGCCTGGACGTGGGCTACACCGTGGCGCACTCGCCGCTTATCAAGACCGCCCTGTTCGCCAGCGACCCGAACTGGGGGCGCATCCTCGCCGCCGTCGGCCGCGCCGGTGTGGCCGACCTGGACGTGAGCAAGATCGACGTGTTCCTGGGCGAAGTGTGCATCGCCAGCCGTGGCGCCCGCGCTGCGACCTACACCGAAGCCCAGGGCTCGGCGGTGATGCAGCGCGAGGAGATCACCATCCGTATCGAGTTGGGCCGTGGCCAGTGCAGCGAAACCATCTGGACCACCGACCTGTCCCACGAGTACGTGAAAATCAATGCGGAGTACCGCACCTAAGGTGTCCGCACTGCGTGGGGGAGGGCCTGCTCTCTCCCACGGTTACCGCACCTTTTTATCTGGAGGTCCCGACCATGAGCCTGCACCTGATAATCGGCGACAAACTGTATTCATCCTGGTCCCTGCGCGCGGCCCTGGCCCTTGAGCTGGCGGGCGTGGCTTACAGTGAAGAGCGGGTCAAACTCAACCAGCCCGACACCCGCGAGCGTCTGCTCAAGTTCTCGGCCACCGCCAAGGTGCCGTTGCTGCAAACCGAGCACGGTGTGGTTGCCGACTCCCTGGCCATTGCCGAATACCTCAACGAAAGCTTTCCCCAGGCCCAACTCTGGCCAGCGGACAAGGCTGCCCGGGCCCAGGCCCGTTCGGCTTGCGCACAGATGCACAGTGGCTTTTTCGGCCTGCGCGCCAATTTGCCCTTTGACCTGAGCCGCAACGCGCCGTTGGTGCCGATGCCCGCCGAGGCTCAGGCCGATATCGAGCGCATGGCGGCGCTGTGGGCCGAGTGCCGGGCCCAATCCACCGAGGTCGGGCCATTCCTGTTTGGCGGCGCTACCTTGGCCGATGCCTTTTTCGCCCCTGTCGCCGTGCGCCTGCGCACCTATCAGGTGCCGCTGTCGGCAGCGGACGCGGCTTATGTCGAAACGATTTACCAGTGGCCGGCCTTTATGGCCTGGCACAAGGCTGGGTTGGAGGAAGTGGTACGGTGAAACGCGTTCATGTAGCGGCGGCGGTCATTCGTGATAGCGCCGGCAAAATCCTCATCGCCCGGCGTGCCGACACCCAGCACCAGGGCGGTTTGTGGGAGTTTCCTGGCGGTAAGGTCGAGGACGGCGAAGCGGTTGAGGCGGCCTTGGGCCGTGAGTTGCAAGAGGAGCTGGGCATCCAGGTCACGGCGGCGCGCCCTTTGATTAAGGTGCGCCACGATTACCCGGACAAACAGGTGCTGTTGGATGTCTGGGAAGTGTCCGGTTTTACCGGCGAGCCCCATGGCGCCGAAGGCCAGCCATTGGCTTGGGTGTCGGCGCGGGAGCTGGCGGGCTACGAATTTCCGGCAGCCAATCAGCCCATCGTTGCCGCCGCACGCCTGCCCAGCGAATACCTGATTACCCCCGAAGGCCTGGAAACCCCGGCGCTGTTGCGTGGCATGCAAAAAGCCATCGCCAACGGCACACGCCTGTTGCAACTGCGCGCACCCAACGGCTACGACCCGCAATACCGCGACCTGGCGGTGGACGCCGTGGGTCTGTGCGCGGGCAAAGCGCAGTTGATGCTCAAGGGGCCGTTCGAGTGGTTGGGGGATTTTCCGTCGGCGGGTTGGCACATCACCGCTGCACAATTGCGCAAATATGCGGACAAGGGCCGCCCGCTGCCGGCTTCGCGCTGGTTGGCGGCGTCCTGCCATAACGCTGAGGAGCTGTCCCTGGCCGAGCGCATGGGCGTGGATTTCGTCACCCTGTCGCCCGTGCAACCGACCCAGACCCATCCCGATGCCGAGCCCCTGGGTTGGGAGCAGGCGCGGCAACTGATCGCCCACTTCAGTAAACCGGTGTTTCTGCTCGGCGGTGTCGGCCCGGATCAGCGGCAACAGGCCTGGGACGCAGGTGCGCAGGGTGTGGCGGGGATTCGGGCGTTCTGGCCGCAGGCTTGAGGGTGCCCGGACAGGCGCCGTTTAACCCTGCGGCTTACTCGCCGCTGCCCACAGTACTTCCGCCACCCCTTGGCGCTTGGCCACCAGGCGCGCGGCAACGAACAGCAAATCCGATAGCCGATTGATATACGCCAACCCCACGCCTTGCAGCGGTTCCACCGCGTTGAGCTGTTGGCAGCGGCGTTCGGCGCTGCGGGCCAGGCTGCGGCAGACGTGGGCCTGGGCGATCAGCAGCGAGCCGCCGGGCAGGATGAAATTCTCCAGGGGGCCCAGTTCCTCGTTCCAGCGGTCAATCGCGCTTTCGAGCTGTTCGATCTGCTCACTGTTGAGCGCCTGGTAGACCGGCATCGCCAACTCACCACCGAGGTCGAACAAACGATGCTGGCAGGGCGCCAGAACCTCAATGATCTCCTCCAGCCCGGGGCAAGCCAGGCTGGCCTCGGCCAACCCTGCCAGCAACACACCGAGTTGGCTGTTAAGGGTGTCCACTTCGCCAATGGCTTCGATGCGCGGGTGGTCCTTGGGCACGCGCCGCCCGTCACCCAGGCCGGTTTCGCCTTTGTCGCCGGTGCGGGTGTAAATCTTCGACAGGCGAAAGCCCATAGCTAACTCTCCAATACATTCTGTAGCGCGGTGACGGGCGGGCTACTCGCCAGGGGCAGGCGCAGGGTGAAGCAGGTGCCCTGGCCGAGGGTTGATTGCACTTCCATCTGGCCCTTGTGATTGTTGGTGATGATGAAATAGGACACCGACAGGCCAAGGCCGGTGCCCTGGCCGATTTCCTTGGTGGTGAAGAAGGGCTCGAAGGTGCGTTTGCGCACGTGTTCGCTCATGCCGATGCCGTTGTCCTCGACCTGGATTTCCGCCCACGGCGGGTTCAGGCGCGTGCGCAGGATGATCCGCCCCGGTTCGCAGGGGCCTTCGCGCAGGTGAATGGCCTGGGCGGCGTTTTTCAACAGGTTGAGCAGCACTTGCTCCAACTCGTTGGCGGTGCCGGGCACGGGTTCCAGCGCCGGGTCGAACTGGCGTGTGATGGCCTGGCCCTTGAAGTCGAAGCCGATGGCTAGGTCAAAGTCATTGCTGGCGATTTCCACGGCTTGATCGATCAGCGCCGGCAGGTCGCACGGCGCCATCTGCCGGTTGCTACGGCGGCTGAAGCTGAGCATGTGGGTGACGATTTTTGCCGCACGGGCGCCGGCCTGCTGGATGCCATCGAGCAGTTGCGGCACTTCGCGGCTGTGCAGGTAGCGGTTGACGGTATCGAGCTCAACTCCCACTTGCTCGGCGTGTTCGAGGTTCTTCGGCAACTCGGGTGACAACCTGCGGCGGATGTTCTGCACGTTGTGCAGGATCGCCCCCAGGGGGTTGTTGATCTCGTGGGCCATGCCGGCCGCGAGGCCACCGACCGAGAGCATTTTTTCCGATTGCACCATCATTTCTTCCAGGGACAGGCGCTGGGTGATGTCGTCGATGCGGATCACCACCCCGCGCCCGGCACCGCCCATCAGCGGGTAGAAGGTCAGGGCGTAGTGCCGCGCCTCGTCGTCCTTGAACCAGGTCACGCGTTCGACCTTGGTCACGGTGTGTTCTTCGACGGTTTCCTTGAGTTGCGCCAGGAACGGTTTGAGTGGCTCGAAGGCGAGGAATATCGGCTGGTTCAGCGCTTCGTCCAGGCGCGTGCCGGAGAGGGCACTGGCCTCCTGGTTCCACTGGGTGACGTAGAGCTGTTCATCGAGGGCGATCAGGGCCGAGGGCATGGAGTCGATGATGCTGTTGAGGTAGTTCTGGAAACCGGTGAGTTTCTTCTCGATCTTGCTGCGCACCTGGACTTCCAGCTCCAGCTTGCGGTTGGTATGGCGGGTTTCTTCGGCCAGGCCCTGGGCCTGGTCGTAGGCTGCCTGGGAGTCGTCGCGGGCGCGTTTGAGTTGCTGCTCCCGGGCTTCGATGCGCGAGAGCATGGTGTTGAAGGCTTCGGCCAGGCTGCCGATTTCGTCGTGGTTGCCTCGTGATGCGCGCAGGGCGTAGTTCTCTTCCCGAGTGACCTGGCGCGACAACTCTTCGAGCTGGTGGATGGGCCGGGTAATCAGGCGTTTGATCTGCCGCGCGATAACCAGCCAGAGCAGGACGCTGAAGATCAGGATCCCCAGGCTGGCCGTCAAGGTGCCGGTATAGAAGGCCATGGGCAGTTCGCTGCTGGCCACCAGCAACAGATGGCCTGGCGCTTGGCCGGCCCGGGGCAGGGCGATGACTTGGTTGCTGCGAAACTCGGTGACCTGCCAGGCCTCGATATGCCGATAGTGCATGGGCAGGTCGAGGTTTTCGCCGTGCTGCAACTGGGCCAGGCGCTTGCCGGTGCTGTCGTAGAGCGCTGCGGCCCGCAATGGCGTATAGCTGTTGAGTTCGTCGAGTAACAGCCGGGCGTTGTGTGGCGAATCCAGGGCCTGGGCCGCGAGGCTCGGGTTGGACACCAACCGGCCGATGGTCTGCAGGGCCTGGGGCGCCATGCTCTCCTGGGAGATCCAATAGGCTGCGCTGATAAAGGTCAGGTTGGCCACCAGCAACACAGTGGTCAGTAGCACCAGCAGGGCGGCGAGCAGTTTCTGGCCGACCGGCAGGTTTTCAAGGCGCTGGCGCAAAGGCATCGGGGTCGTCGCGAAAGGGGAATAGGCAGGCAGCGTAGCCGCTGCTCAGCCTGTGGGCAATCCGCCCGTGGCCAGGTGCGCGATGAGGCGCTGTTGCAATTGCTCGAGGTGGGGCAGGTTGAGCTGATGGCGCGTTGCAGCCGCGCAGGCGTAGCCGAGCAAGTAGCTGATTTCGGTGCGGCGCTGGTGGGCGACATCCTGGTACATCGACGAGTAGTTGGCGGCCGTGGCCTGGATTACCCGCTCCACTTCTGCGGGCAGGTCCAGCGCGGCGGCGGGTTGGCCGCAATGTTCGAGCAACTCGCCCAGCTCGGCACAGAGGGTGGCCACTTCACAGTGGTGGGCCAGCAGGCCACCGTTGCGGCAACCGTGCAGTACCGTCAGAGGGTTGATCGCGCAGTTGAGGGCCAGTTTGCGCCACAGGCGTGTGAGGATGTCGGCGCTCCACTCATGGGGGATGCCGGCCGCGCTCAGATCCTCCAACCACAGCGGCGCCAGCGGTTGGCGCACGTCCCCCAGCCAGGTGAAGCCGTGGCCGGCGAACACCACGCGCCAGTCGCCGTCGCGAAAGGCACCTTCGGTGCTGGACGCAAAAATACACCGCGCCCCAGGCACCCGCGCGGCCACGGCGTCCTGGCTGCCGAGGCCGTTCTGCAGCAGGATCACCTGGGCGCCAGGCGCGAGGCGGTGGGCTATTTGTGCGACAGCGGGTTCGGCGTCGTAGGCTTTGCACGCTACCAGGAGGAGGTGGATGGGTTCGCCGGTGTCAGGCGTTTCGCCGGTAATGGCGTGGAAACTGACATCACCTTGCTCCACCAGGGTCAAGCCGCCTACGGCCTGGTAGGCCACAAGGCGCGCAGCGTTGCGCAGGATCAACCGCACGGGCAGACCGGCGCGGGCCAGCCGTGTGGCCCAGAGGGTACCCAGGCTGCCAGCGCCGAGAACGTGCCAAGGAGTGGCCATCAGCTTTTTGCTCGGTGGGGCAGGTGCATGTCAGGCTCGCAGCTTCGCAGGGGAAAGACCCGTTATAATCAGCGCGGATTTTAACCGCAAGCCGGGCGTGCTCCGTTTTCATCGAGCCACGCCCCTTTTTATTGGAGAAATGATATGCCGTCGTTCGACGTGGTATCGGAACTGGACAAACACGAACTCACCAACGCGGTGGAAAACGCCGTCAAAGAGCTCGACCGTCGCTATGACCTTAAAGGCAAGGGCAGCTTCGAGTTCAAGGAAAAAGACCTGACGGTCAACCTGACCGCTGAAGCGGATTTCCAGCTTGAAGCCATGATCGAGATCCTCAAGCTGGCCCTGGTCAAGCGCAAGATCGACGTGCAGTGCCTGGAGGTCAAGGACGCCTACGCTTCGGGCAAGGTCGTCAAGCAGGAAGCCGTGCTCAAGGAAGGCATCGACAAGGAGCTGGCGAAGAAAATCGTCGCCCACGTCAAAGACGCCAAGCTCAAAGTGCAGGCCGCCATCCAAGGCGAGCAGGTGCGCATCACCGGCAAAAAACGCGATGACCTGCAAGAGGCCATCGCCGCGCTGCGGGCCAAGGAATTCGGCATGCCGTTGCAGTTCAACAACTTCCGCGACTGATCCATGGGGTGGGAACCTCTCGGCGTTTTCGGCGTCCGAGGCCCCAGTAACGGCAGAAACCACCGGGCCAGCAGTGCCTGGGGTTTCTGCCGCTTGGTTTTGCGTGCCGGGAAGCCGGAAATAAGGAGAGTCAGATGGACTTAAATGCTGAAGTCGAGAACCTGGTCAAAGCCTCCCAGGCCTGGATCCCGATGATTATGGAATACGGCAGCCGCGTGCTGCTGGCCATCGTCACCCTGGCCATCGGCTGGTGGCTGATTAACAAACTCACCCACAAGGTTGGCCGTTTGCTCGCCCTGCGCAACGCGGACCTGGCGTTGCAGGGCTTCGTCACCAGCCTGGCGAACATCGTGCTCAAGGTCATGCTGATCGTCAGCGTGGCCTCGATGATCGGCGTGGAAACCACCTCGTTCGTGGCCGCCATCGGTGCCGCCACACTGGCCATCGGCCTGGCGTTGCAGGGCAGCCTGGCGAACTTCGCCGGTGGCGTGCTGATCCTGCTGTTTCGCCCATTTCGCATCGGTGACTGGATCGAAGCCCAAGGCACGGCGGGCACGGTGGACAGCATCCAAATCTTCCACACCGTGATTCGTACCGGCGACAACAAAACCGTGATCGTGCCCAACGGCATCCTGTCCAACGGCATCATCACCAACACCAATCGCCAGCCCACGCGCAAAGTGGTGTTCGACGTGGGTGTCGATTACGAGGCCGACCTGCAAAAGGCCCGTGAAGTGCTGCTGGAACTGGCCCGCGACGAACGCGTATTGGCCGACCCGGCGCCGGCGGCCGTGGTGTCTACCTTGGGCGACAGCTCAATCACCGTGTCGCTGCGGGTGTGGGTGAAAACGGCGGATTACTGGGACGTGATGTTCCACTTCAACGAACACTCGCGCGATCGTTTGAAAGCCGCGGGTATCGATATTCCGTTTCCTCAGCGCGTGATTCGCGTGGTTCAGGAATCGACCAACGCATAATACTTGTCTGTTTGGTCAAGTATCGGAAGTTAACTCAAGAGGCTTATGGCCTCTTGAGTTTTTTATGCCTATGAAAATCAATGCTTTTATTTTTTGACGCATAACTAATGGGGGCCGTACCCGTGGCTCGGTAACTAGTCGAGCTTAGTTAGTTGGTTAGCTTGCTATTTAGTTGCTGGGGTTGTGCAATACCCAAGCCATAAAAAAGGCGCCCCCCATATTCAGGAGGGCGCCTTCTTAGTTACAGCAGCGTTTAGGGCGCTGTTGAACTACCAAGCGATTACAAGATGCTCAGCGGGTACTCAACGATCAGACGGACGTCGTTGTTGTTGCCGCTGTCACCCAGGGATTCGTTGGCGCGGTAAACCGCACTGCGGAAGCGGAAGGACAGATCCTTGGCCTGGCCTTCTTGCACTACGTATTTGGCTTCGTAGTTCCATTCGTGTTCTTTGCCTTCGCCATTGCCGCCGGTATCGATATTGTCACCGGTCACGTAGCGAGTCATCAGGCTCAGGCCAGGCACGCCGTATTCAGCCATGTTGATGGTGTACGCGGCTTGCCACGAACGCTCATCTTTTTGGTTGAAGTCGGAAATCTGGATGGAGTTGGCCAGGAACACGGTGCCGCCGCCATCTACGCCGTAGTAGTAGCCTGCGTCGCCGCTGGAGCGTTGGTGCGCGATGGTGAACTTATGGGAACCCAGGGTGTAGGCCGCTGCCAGGGACCAGATCTTGTTGTCGACAGCGCCTGCCAGCTCCTGGCCGTCGCCCTTGGTACGGTAACCGTTGAAGTCGAAGTTCAGCGACTGGCTGTCTGCGATTGGCAGGGTGTAGTTCAGGTTGACGTACTGCTTCTTGAAGTAGTCATCAATATCGGAAGCAGCGACGCCGCCTACGAAATTATCGGTGAACTGGTAAGTCGCGCCCGCGATGTTGGCGGCTGTCAGGCCTGGGGAGTGCTTGCCATTGATGCTGTCACGGCCCATGCCGGTTTGCGAACTCATGGCGCTGAAGCGGCCAGCGGACAGCTCCAGGCCTTTGATTTCCTTGCTGGTAATCAAGGTGCCGGTGGCGATCTCTGGCAGCAGGCGGCTGTCATCGGTGGAGAACACGGGGCTTGCAACGACTTGGTTACCGTATTTGAGGACGGTGTCCGAAAGGCGGAATTTCACAGCACCGCCAGCGCGGGACTGAGTGTCTTCCGGTTGGCCCTCGCCATTGTTGGCGAACAGACCGTTACCCGCACGGCCCGAGCCGCCATCGAGTTTGACCGAGCCGCCGGCAAAGGCATCAACGCCCACGCCGATGGTGCCCTGAGTGAAGCCCGACTCAAAAGTCACCAGTTCGCTCAGGCCGGTGTCCTGACGATAGCCGCTAAGTTTGTTGTTAGGACCGCTGGTGTAGTTGCCGTTAGGCTTGCGAACGTTGCCGTTGCCATTCTTGAAGTCGCGGTTCATGTACTCCATACGAGTCTTTGCGACGAGCGAACTGTCTTCAACAAAGCCTTTGGACTCGTCCTGGGAGGACGCGATTGCGAACTGCGAGGTGCCTGCTGAAACAGCCAGTGCGATCATGCTCCACTTCATCACGCGCATCGTGATTTGCTCCTTTGGTTTTTAGAAGAGTGTTGCCGCTCCACCTGTTTTATTATCTGGGCGGCTCTTTCTTTTTGTGTCGGCGCAAACTTATATCACGCTGACAATGTTGGCGATACTTGCGCCTCTATCCTTTCGGCATCTTTACGACCATGTCGCAAACGGCTCGATAGGTGTCGCAAATTTAACCTCCTGCTGTCATCGTGCTGACAACTTTCACGCTGCTTTAGAGCCTTTGGCACGGATGAAAAAGACGTTGTGCCAAACCAGCGCGATCACCATGGGCAGCCTTGCCACTCTTGTTATGAGTCTTGAAGAGCACCCTGCTAGGAAGGTCTCTTTTCGACAATGGTGTGGGTGAATGCAACAAGCGTGCACAAATCCGATTTCTGTCGCTGTTTTTTTCTAAATACGCATGCTCCCCTGTAAAGGCCTCATAAAGCCGGGGGTTGAGCGGATTTTTTTGGGGCTTGACGCAGGTTTTTTCCTGGTATTCAGCGTCGGTGGATGAACCCGTTATTTCAAAACGTTACCGGTTCACACCGAACGCTGGGTAGACGGCGGATGCTCGACGCACTAAGAGTAGCCGCGCCGCGCGTTTTTGGTGCGCAGGCGATGAGCGGTCTTTTGCGGGCGGCTCGGGGGAGCGTGCAACGCCGGCAAGGTTACTGCGGGGGATAGTGCTTAATTGAAACCGCCGCCCACCCCGATTGCCCCGAATGGTGCGTCAGCGTAAAAAATGTCCCATTTTGGGGCGTGTGCTGTTAGGGGAAGCTTGCCCGGTAACCCTATTGTGCCCTGGCCCGTGAAGGCAGGTGCATTCGCAGGTATGCTGCTCGCCTGCGGCCCGATTTTCCGTGTCAAGGCCGGGAGCCGGGCAGACTTCAGATCAACTGAGCGGGAGTACGCCCAGTGTTTGCTTTAGATGCACGACTTGAACAAGACACCCTCGTTATCGGGGATTTCCCCCTGTCGCGGTTGCTGCTGTCCAATGATTCGACTTACCCATGGTTCATCCTGGTGCCCCGTCGCGACCAGATCAGTGAGTTGTTCGAGCTCGACACTGGCGACCAGCAGCAGCTGTGGCTGGAAACCACAGCGTTGGCGGAGTTACTCAAGGATTTGTTCGACGCCGACAAGATGAATGTGGCGACCCTTGGCAACGTCGTCAGTCAATTGCATATGCACGTTATCGTGCGCAAGCGCGACGATGCCGCCTGGCCGGCGCCGGTTTGGGGCAAACATCCGGCCAAGCCTTATAGTGCAGAACAGGTCGCGGCGATTCGTGCGCGTTTGCGCCCGGTGCTGACTGACAACTTCATCTTCGTGGAGAATTGAGTCATGAGCCTGGAAAACCGAGTGACCGAACTGGAGAGCCGCCTTGCTTTTCAGGATGACACCATCACTGCCTTGAATGATGTGCTGGTGGCTCAGCAACGTGTGGTCGACCGTTTGCAACTGCAAATGGCCGCGCTACTCAAACGCCAGGAAGAAATGGTCGGGCAGTTCGAGACCTTCGAGCAGGACGCGCCGCCGCCTCATTATTGAGGGGCTGATCGCCAGGCAATAAAAAACCGCGAGCAGCCTGGCTGCCTCGCGGTTTTTTTTAGCCGATCAGCGGCGCGGCAGGGCAGCGATCACGTCTTCGGCTTGCAGGCCTTTGTCACGGTTCATCACCGAGAACTCAACACGCTGGCCTTCGACCAGGACGCGGTGGCCTTCGCCACGAATGGCGCGAAAGTGCACGAAGATGTCATCACCGGAATCGCGGGAAATGAAGCCAAAACCCTTGGAGGTGTTGAACCACTTCACCGTACCGGTATCGCGGTTGCTCATGTCGTAGCTTTGGGAGGCGGCGACCGGCGATGAGGTATAGAAGCTGATGCCCAAGTGCAGTAGCACCGCCAGCAAAGCGGTCAAGCCGCTGACCAGAATGGCCGGTTGACCGGCGATTACCGGTAATGGCGCGAGCAGGGTGAGGATTTGCAGGACTACGGCAAGGACCAGCAGCGCGCTGACCAGGTTTTGCAGCTGATGGCGCGGACCTTTGTTCCAGTAAGGAATGACGGGGGCCAGGACCAGGTTGAGCAGGCCAAAGAACGCCAGGTACAGCGCATCGGGTTGTTGCAGGTAAGGGACGGCTTCGGATCGCAGACTGGGAATAAAGGACAGCAGCAAGGCTGCCGCGCCCGTTAGCAGGTGGACGATTTTCAACATTTTGATTAACTCACGTTAAGACGGATCACAAGGAAGAGCGGATTGCGTACGGTTCGCTTCTGAACAGTGTGAGGCGCTGGACACGTACGCAGATCAGCCTATGCGCGGCGCCCAGGTAGACGGGCGCAACGACACACGGTCTATTTAACAGCAAAGGCTGCACCTACTCAAATCCGGTAACAGCTCACTTTTCCCGCGGCCCAGGGGCTGCGCCCCGATTTTTGCGGGCGAAGGCCTGATCTAGACAGGTGGGGCGGTGAATTGCGCTTGTCTGGCCCTTTGTCGGTTGCCCCTATCGCGCGTTGGAGGAGCGGGCGGCAATCAAGCCTGCAAGCCCCCGGGACTCTTGCTAGAGTGGCCTTGCACCTGCTGGATGAGTTCAATCATTTTTTAGGGGATAAACATGGCTATTGATATTGGTATCAGCGAAGAAGATCGCAAATCGATAGTAGAGGGGCTCTCGCGCCTGCTGTCGGATACGTATGTACTTTATTTGAAGACCCATAACTTTCACTGGAACGTTACCGGGCCCATGTTTCGCACGCTGCACTTGATGTTTGAGGAGCAATATAACGAACTGGCCTTGGCCGTCGACGCTATTGCCGAACGTATTCGTGCCTTGGGTTTTCCTGCGCCGGGTGCTTATTCAGTTTATGCGCGGTTGTCTTCCATAAAAGAAGAGGAGGGTGTGCCCAGCGCTGAAGATATGATAAGGCAACTTGTGCAAGGGCAAGAGGCGGTGACACGTACCGCGCGAGGTATCTTTCCTTTACTTGACAAAGTGAGTGATGAGCCTACTGCAGATCTATTAACTCAGCGTATGCAAGTACACGAAAAAACCGCATGGATGCTGCGTTCTCTACTCGATCACTGATTGCGTTTTTGGCGCGAGCGATGCCGTTAGGCAGCGCTCGCGCAAGGCTTTTCTGGGGTTGGGAGTGGCGCTGGGTTGGGCAATCCAATTCGGTGTCTTTGGTTTTAATGTGGTATCCACTTATATTTATAATATTTTAACGGGATATAAATCGCTCCCCTATTGTTGGCTTGTCCTACAGCTGTAGTCATAAAGTCGTCTGGATATAAATATCTGGTTAAGCTTTTATAAGTAACAGATTGTTTATTTTCTGTCGAAATAATACGCGGCAAAGGAGTGTCAAGGTAATGGGGAGAGGGGTAGGTAAAGGTATAAGGGAAATAAGCCGCTTTCAGGATGTAAAGGTTGATCCTTTTGTTCGTGAGTTTGATATGGGGTTGGCTCAACCGTTGTCTCGGTCGGTGCGATTGAACGGCTTTGCAACTTGCCTGCGGCTTGAACAAGTTTACTGGGATATTTTGGCCCCTGAATTCATAGAATAAGCGCAACGCTTGAAACGAGAGGCAGAGAGCCAGCCACCGGTAGAATCCAGGCTCTCACACCGAAGGATTCAAGCGCAGATGACTACGCATTACCGGCAGCTGACTCA
>NZ_JCBCUW010000046.1:0-44563 GCF_059862525.1 Pseudomonas sp. MF08875 | reverse complement strand
AGGCTGAACGCTTGGGCACGAGCGATTTGAATGGTGGCGCGTTCTTCAACGCTGAGTTCGGAATAAGACATAGGGGCAACACCGTACCGGAAAGGTCAGGTGTTGCACTCAGTTTTTGCCGCCGCCCCCATTTAAAGTTTTAAAGAACCATCCCCTTTCCGACAATCATGCAGTCCATTTCTGATAGCACCTATAATGGCGGGCTGTCCGTATGTATTTCAGCATTTTCAGGGCCGTTGCTTACGGAGCGGGATGCGCTGCTGGAGCAGATGCATCGGGAGTATCCAGCGAAGTTTTGAGTCGCCTGTACCGGCCCTCATCGCTGGCAAGCCAGCGATGGCGATTTCAAGGACACAAAAAAACCCGCCGATGAGTGATCATCGGCGGGTTTTTAGTGGAGCGGCGAACGCTTAGATCGCGCCGCGTTGACGCAGCAGATCCAGCACTTGCTTGACGCTTTCTTCCAACGATAACGCCTGGGTGTCGATCACCAGGTCGGCATTGAGCGGCACATCGTAGGGGAAGGATTCACCCGGGATGTTGTCGCCACCCGCCGCATACAGGCCCTGCGGGTCACGCTCGGCGCACACCGCAGGCGAGGCCTGGACGTACACGGTGAGCAGGCGCTCGTTGCCGATCAGCGCCTTGGCCTGTTCGCGGCCTTCGGCATCCGGGGCGACGAACGCGGCCAGGGTCAGCAGGCCGGCTTCGTTGAACTGACGTGCGACATGGGCCGCACGGCGCCAGTTCTCGGTGCGCCCGGCGCGGTCCTGGGGCAAGCCCTTGTTCAGGTCGTGGCGCAGGTTCTGGCCATCGAGCACAAACACCGCCCGGCCCATGTCGAACAGCTTGCGCTCTACCGCATAGGCCAGGGTGCTTTTACCGGCGCCCGACAAGCCACTGAACAGCACGGTGGCCGGTTGCTGGCCGAAGCGCTGGGCGCGCTCTTCGGTGGCCACGTGGGCCAGTTTGCCGTGGTGGCTTACGCTGCAGTGGGCCAGGGGCGCGGCGATAATCATGCCGGCGGCGACGGTGCCGTTGGTCAGGCGATCGATGACGATGAACGAGCCAGTGGTGCGGTTGCTGGCGTAACCGTCCAGGGCGATGGCGGCGTCCAGGCTGATCTTGACCCGGCCGATTTCGTTCAACTGCAACGCACTGGCCGGGCCTTCGGCCAGGGTGTTGACGTCCACGCGGTGAACGATGCTGGTGATCGAGCCCGGCACATAACTGGTGGCGCGCTTGATGTCGTATTTCTTGCCCGGCAGCATCGGCTCTTCGGCCATCCACACCAGCATGGCGTCGAAGGCGTCAGTGACTTGCGGCACGTTGTCGGCATGCACCAGCAGGTCGCCACGGGAGATGTCGATCTCGTCTTCCATGGTCAGGGTCACGGCTTGGCCCGGGCCGGCGTGCTCCAGCTCACCTTCGAAGGTGACGATGGATTTGACGCGGCTGCTCTTGCCCGACGGCAGCACCACCACTTCGTCGCCCTTGTGCACGATGCCGCTGGCCAGGGTGCCAGCAAAACCGCGGAAGTTCAGGTTCGGCCGGTTGACATACTGCACCGGGAAACGCAGGTCGGTGTAGTTGCGGTCGTTGGCGATCTCGACGGTCTCGAGGATCTCCATCAGCGACTGCCCGGTGTACCAAGGCGAGCGCTCGCTCTTGTTCACCACGTTGTCGCCCTTGAGCGCCGACATCGGAACGAAGGCCAAGGTGCTCGGCTTGAAGGCGATACCTTCGGCGAACTTCAGGTAATCGGCCTTGATCGACTCGAAAATGCTCTCGTCGAAACCGTTGAGGTCCATTTTGTTGATCGCGACCACGATGTGCTTGATGCCCAACAACGAGGCAATAAAGCTGTGGCGACGGGTCTGGGTCTGCACGCCGTAGCGGGCGTCCACCAGGATGATCGCCAGGTCACAGGTGGACGCACCGGTGGCCATGTTGCGGGTGTACTGCTCATGGCCGGGGGTGTCGGCGATGATGAACTTGCGCTTGGCGGTAGAGAAATAGCGGTAGGCCACATCGATGGTGATGCCCTGCTCACGCTCGGCCTGCAGGCCGTCGACCAGCAACGCCAGGTCGATATCGTCACCGGTGGTGCCGACTTTCTTCGAGTCGCGGGTGATGGCTTCCAGATGATCTTCGTAGATCATCTTGGAGTCGTGCAGCAAACGCCCGATCAGCGTGCTCTTGCCGTCGTCAACGTTGCCACAGGTCAGAAAGCGCAGCATTTCCTTGCGTTCGTGCTGGCCCAGGTAGGCGAGGATGTCCTCGCTAATCAAATCAGATTGATGGCTCATTACGTTCAAGCTCCAAGCTGTGAGCTTCAAGCGGCAAGCTTGTCGGCGTACAGCTAGTCAGAAATTTTGTTAATCAGGCCGCAGAGCATTTTTGAGAGCTCCCGGGTTTCTGCAATCCAGTTATCAGCCAGTGGTTGGGCGATATAAGCGATGTCACTGCCGATGAGAGTCTGAGTTCGGAACTCTCCACAAGAGGCCTTCGCAATCCAGAGAAAACATACCTTTTCTTTGGCACTGCGACGCTCCATTCCTTCAGCAATATTGGAAGGCACCGAAAGTGCTGAGCGAGTGATTTGGTCCTTGAAACCAAGATCCCTGCATTGAGCAAACTCTCAGTAAACTCTCATCGCTAGACACTTGCTTCTCTGCCAAACAACCAACTTCTCGAAATCCATTACGAGTCACTCAAACGCGACCCGCAACAACCGGCTGCTAGCACCAGGCTGCAAGATGACGCATACCGCCCTTCACTTGCAGCTTGAGGCTTGTAACTCGAAGCTTAAAAGTACCCCTGCCGTTTTTTGTCTTCCATGGAGCCTGCGCCATCGTGGTCGATGACACGGCCCTGGCGCTCGGAAGTTCGCGTCAGGAGCATTTCCTGGATGATGTCCGTCAGCGTCTCGGCTTCGGACTCCACCGCGCCCGTCAGCGGGTAGCAGCCGAGGGTGCGGAAACGCACTTTCTTTTTGACGATGCGGGCTTTGTCCTCGTCGGAGAGGTGCTCGAGGATGCGCTCGTCGTCGATCATGATGAGCGTGCCGTTTTTCTCGATCACTTCGCGCTCGGCGGCAAAGTACAGCGGCACGATCGGGATGCCTTCGAGGTAGATGTACTGCCAGATGTCCAGCTCGGTCCAGTTGGACAGGGGGAACACGCGGATCGACTCGCCCTTGTTGACGTTGCCGTTGTAGACGTTCCACAGCTCCGGGCGCTGGTTTTTCGGGTCCCAGCGGTGCTTGCTGTCGCGGAACGAGTACACGCGCTCTTTGGCGCGGGATTTCTCTTCATCGCGGCGCGCACCGCCGAAAGCGGCGTCGAAACCGTACTTATCCAGGGCCTGCTTGAGGCCCTCGGTTTTCATGATGTCGGTGTGCTTGGCGCTGCCGTGGGTGAAGGGGTTGATCCCTTGCGCCACGCCGTCGGGGTTGACGTGGGTAATCAGCTCCAGGCCCAGCTCTTCGACCATGCGGTCGCGGAACCTGTACATCTCCTGGAATTTCCACTGGGTATCGACGTGCATCACCGGAAAGGGCAGCTTGCCCGGGAAGAAGGCCTTGCGCGCCAGGTGCAGCATCACGGCGGAATCTTTACCGATCGAGTAGAGCATCACCGGGTTATCGAACTCGGCGGCGACCTCGCGGATGATGTGGATGCTTTCGGCCTCCAGCTGTTTCAGATGCGTCAGTTTGTCGACCATGGCTACTCACGAAAACGATCTTATGGACGGCCAGCGGGCCGTGTTCGAGCGGGGCATGCTAGCACAGCGCCTGATTCTATAGAGGGCGCCAACTAGATCGAAACGGTATATGAATATGCCTGCTCGTTTGGCCTTGGCGCCCGCCTGCTACGGGGATCGCGTGCAGGGCTCAGATCGGGTTCGGGCAATCGATGAACAGGTGCTCAAGGGCAAAGCGCCGCGCCAGGTAGTCGCCCAACGCCTGAACGCCGTAGCGCTCAGTGGCGTGGTGGCCGGCGGCAATGAAGCTGATGTTGTTTTCCCGCGCACTGTGGAACGTCTGCTCGCTGGCCTCGCCGCTCAGGTAGAGGTCAACGCCGGCCACGACAGCCTGGTCGATGTAGCCCTGGCCGCCGCCGGTGCACCAGCCGACCCGGCGGATCATCTCGCTGCCTTCGATGAGCAAGGGCTCGCGGCCCATGGCGCCCTGCACGCGGCGGGCGAAATCCCGCGCGGTCAGGGGCTCGGCCAGGGAGCCCACCAGCCCCACGACCTTGAGGTTGTCCGGGTCCAGCGGGCCTTCGACGGTGATGTCCAGTTGCCGGGCCAGTTGCACGTTGTTGCCCACCTCGGGGTGCAAGTCCAGCGGCAGGTGGTAGGCCAGCAGGCTGATGTCGTGCTTGAGCAGGGTCTTGAGGCGGCGCTGCTTCATACCGGTGATGCAGGGGTTTTCGCCCTTCCAGAAATAACCGTGGTGGACCAGCACCAAGTCGGCTTTGGCCTCTACCGCCGCATCCAGCAGCGCCTGGCTGGCGGTGACGCCGCTGACGATGCGCATCACCTGCGGGCGGCCCTCGACCTGCAGGCCGTTGGGGCAATAGTCGGCAATTTTCGAACTGCCCAGATAACGATCCGCTTCTTGTACCAGGGTGCTCAGGGCGACGGCCATAAAAGACTCCTAAATATCCCGTTCAGAGCCGCACGCGCGCCTCTATAATGCGCGACATTATGGGCCGTCCATGGCCCTTCGTAACCTCTCAGGACTTGCTTAATGCTCAAGGCGCTGCGTTTCTTTGGCTGGCCGCTGTTGGCCGGCGTGCTTATCGCGTTGCTGATTATCCAGCGTTACCCGCAGTGGGTCGGCCTGCCCAGCCTGGACGTCAACCTGCAACAGGCGCCGCAAACCACGTCTATCCAGCAGGGTCCGGTGTCCTATGCCGACGCCGTGACCCTCGCCGCCCCCGCCGTGGTCAACCTGTACACCACTAAAGTCATCAACAAACCGGCCCACCCGCTGTTTGAAGACCCGCAGTTCCGGCGCTTCTTCGGCGATAACTCGCCCAAGCAGAAACGCATGGAATCGAGCCTCGGCTCGGGCGTCATCATGAGCCCCGAAGGCTATCTGCTGACCAACAACCACGTCACCAGCGGCGCCGACCAGATCGTCGTCGCCCTCAAGGACGGCCGCGAAACCCTGGCTCGAGTGATCGGCAGCGACCCGGAAACCGACCTGGCGGTGCTGAAGATCGACCTCAAGAACCTGCCCTCGATCACCATCGGCCGCTCGGACAACATCCGCATCGGCGACGTGACCCTGGCCATCGGCAACCCCTTCGGCGTTGGCCAGACCGTAACCATGGGCATCATCAGCGCCACCGGGCGCAACCAGTTGGGCCTGAACAACTACGAAGACTTCATCCAGACCGATGCGGCGATCAACCCCGGCAACTCCGGCGGCGCCCTGGTGGATGCCAACGGCAACCTGACCGGCATCAACACCGCGATTTTCTCCAAGTCCGGCGGCTCCCAGGGCATCGGCTTCGCCATCCCGGTGAAACTGGCCATGGAAGTGATGAAGTCGATCATCGAGCACGGCCAGGTGATCCGTGGCTGGCTTGGCATCGAGGTGCAGCCGCTGTCCCAGGAACTGGCGGAATCCTTTGGCCTCTCCGGGCGCCCGGGCATTGTGGTGGCGGGGATTTTCCGGGACGGCCCGGCGCAGAAGGCCGGTTTGCAACTGGGTGACGTGATCCTGAGCATCGACGGCGAACCGGCCGGCGATGGCCGCCGCTCGATGAACCAGGTGGCGCGGATCAAGCCGACGGACAAGGTCCGCATCCAGGTGATGCGCAACGGCCAGGAGCTTAAGCTCACCGCCGAAATCGGCCTGCGCCCACCGCCGGCCGTGGCGCCGGTGAAAGAAGAAGAGTAAGCCGCAATACTCATGTGGGGGCGGGCAAGCCCGCTCCCACACAAGCCTACGCCTGGAAATCCGGCTGAGGCTTAAAGCTCCCCCAACCCTTCGACCAACGCCTGATTCTGCTCGGGCGTGCCGATGCTGATGCGCAGGAATTGGTCGATGCGCTGCTGCTTGAAGTGGCGCACGATCACGCCCTGCTCGCGCAACTTGGCCGCCAGGGCGGCTGCGTCGTGCTGCGGGTGGCGGGCGAAGATGAAGTTCGCGGCCGAGGGCAGCACCTCGAAGCCCTTGGCCTTGAGCTGGCCCACCAGTGCTTCGCGGCTGTCGATGACCAACCGGCAAGTCTTGGCGAAGTACTCGCGGTCGTCGAACGCCGCTGCGCCGCCGACATTGGCCAGGCGATCAAGCGGATAGGAGTTGAAGCTGTTCTTGACCCGCTCCAGCGCCTCGATCAAATCCGCATGGCCTACCGCCAGGCCCACCCGCAGGCCCGCCAGGGAGCGGGACTTGGACAGGGTCTGGGTGACCAACAGGTTCGGGTAGCGATCCACCAGGCTGATGGCCGTCTCGCCGCCGAAATCGATGTACGCCTCGTCGACCACCACCACCGAGGCCGGGTTGGCCTTGAGGATCTGCTCAACCGCTTCCAGCGCCAGCAGGCAACCGGTGGGCGCGTTCGGGTTGGGGAAAATGATCCCGCCGTTGGGCCGTGCGTAATCCGCCGGGTCGATCTGGAACTGCTCATCCAACGGCACTGCATCGAAGTGGATGCCGTAGAGGCCGCAGTAGACCGGGTAGAAGCTGTAGCTGATGTCCGGGAACAGCAGCGGCAAGTCGTGCTGCAACAAGCCGTGGAAGATGTGCGCCAGCACTTCATCCGAGCCGTTGCCCAGGAATACCTGGTTGCCCTGCACGCCGTAGTAGCGGGCGACGGCTTGCTTGAGCAGGTCGCTGTTGGGGTCCGGGTACAGGCGCAACGTATCGCCCAGCTCGGCCTGCATCGCGGCCAGGGCCTTGGGCGATGGGCCATAGGGGTTTTCGTTGGTGTTGAGCTTGACCAGTTTGGTCAGCTTCGGTTGCTCGCCCGGCACGTAAGGCACCAGGTCCTTGACGAATGGGCTCCAGAATTTACTCATGCTCAGTCTCCTTTTTTATCGGCAAGGATGCGGTATTCAGCACTGCGGGCGTGGCCCGTGAGGGATTCGCCCCGGGCCAGTACCGAGGCGGTCTTGCCCAGCTCGGAGGCGCCTTGAGGCGAGCAGAAAATGATCGACGACCGCTTCTGGAAGTCATACACCCCCAGCGGCGACGAAAACCGCGCAGTGCCGGAGGTCGGCAGCACGTGGTTGGGGCCCGCGCAGTAGTCGCCCAGGGCTTCGCTGGTGTGGCGGCCCATGAAGATCGCGCCGGCGTGGCGGATCTGCGGCAACCAGGCCTGGGGGTCGGCTACCGACAGTTCCAGGTGTTCCGGGGCGATGCGGTTGGCGACGTCTATCGCTTGCTGCATGTCGCGCACCTGGATCAACGCGCCACGGCCGTTGATCGAGGTTTCGATGATCTCGGCACGCTCCATGGTGGGCAGCAACTTGGCGATGCTGGCGGCAACCTTGTCGAGAAACGCGGCGTCCGGGCTGACCAGGATCGCCTGGGCGTCTTCATCGTGCTCAGCCTGGGAGAACAGGTCCATGGCGATCCAGTCCGGGTCGGTCTGGCCATCGCACACGACGAGGATCTCCGAAGGGCCGGCGATCATGTCGATACCCACTTGGCCGAAGACATGGCGCTTGGCCGTGGCCACGTAGATGTTGCCCGGGCCGACCACTTTGTCCACCTTGGGCACGCTTTCGGTGCCGTAGGCCAGGGCCGCCACCGCTTGGGCGCCGCCGATGGTGAACACCCGGTCCACCCCGGCAATGCAGGCAGCGGCCAGCACCAGCTCATTGATTTCGCCGCGCGGCGTAGGCACGACCATGACCACTTCGGCCACACCCGCCACCTTGGCCGGAATCGCGTTCATCAATACCGACGACGGATAAGACGCTTTGCCGCCCGGCACGTAGAGGCCGGCGCGGTCCAGTGGCGTGACCTTCTGGCCCAGCACCGTGCCGTCGGCCTCGGTGTAGGTCCAGGAGTCCTGCTTCTGTTTTTCGTGGTAGCTGCGCACGCGCTCGGCGGCGGTTTCCAGGGCCTGGCGCTGCTCGGCGGTGATGCGGGTCAGGGCCAGCTCCAGGCGTTCGCGGGGCAGGATCAGGTCCGCCATGGACGCCACTTGCAGGCCATCGAACTGCTGGGTGAACTCCACCAACGCCGCATCGCCGCGCTCGCGCACAGCCTTGATGATGTCCAGCACCCGCTGGTTGACCGAGTCGTCGGACACACTCTCCCAGCTCAGCAGATGATCCAGATGATGGGCGAAATCCGGGTCGGCAGCGTTGAGTCGGCGAATGGCAGTGGACGTGGTCATAGCGAGAGCCTCATAGGATTGGCAAAAACTCAGGCGCCCATAACTAGCAGTCATTTCCGCTTGGGCACCTGAGAATTCTGGCTATGAGGCGGATAGACGGGCGCGCTTTAGGGGCGCGCGAGTAAATCAACCGCGGTGTCGCGACTCCACTGCTGTGCGCAGGGTATCGATCAACGCCTGAATCCGGGCGTGCTGCATTTTCATCGAGGCTTTGTTGACGATCAGCCGGGAACTGATGGCCGCGATGAATTCCTGGGGTTCCAGGCCATTGGCGCGCAGGGTGTTACCGGTGTCGACGACGTCGATGATTTTGTCGGCCAAGCCGATCAACGGCGCCAGTTCCATCGAGCCGTAGAGCTTGATGATATCGACCTGGCGGCCCTGTTCTGCGTAGTAACGCTTGGCGACATTGACGAACTTGGTGGCGATGCGCAGGCGGCCCTTGGGCTCGGGCGCGCCGACCTTGCCGGCCGTCATCAGCTTGCACTGGGCAATCTGCAGATCCAGCGGCTCGTACAGGCCCTGGCCGCCGTACTCCATCAACACGTCCTTGCCCGCCACGCCGAGGTCGGCGGCGCCATGCTCGACGTAGGTCGGCACATCGGTGGCGCGCACAATCAGCAGGCGCACATCGGCCTGGGTCGTGGGGATAATCAGCTTGCGGCTCTTGTCCGGATCCTCGGTCGGCACGATGCCCGCTTCAGCCAGAAGCGGCAGGGTGTCGTCAAGGATGCGGCCCTTGGACAGTGCGATGGTCAACATGGGAAACGTCAGTCCTTATCAGGCTACTGATGCCCGGTCGCAAACGGCGCCGGACATGAATCGAGGCCGTGAAGCCCCGATCGAAAAAACCTTGTGGGCACGTCCCTGTGCCCTGCTGCGAGAACTAGCCCGGTACGCGGCGGATTTTCGCGCCGAGCATCTGCAGTTTCTCTTCGATGCACTCATAGCCACGGTCTATGTGGTAAATGCGGTCGATCAGCGTGTCACCTTCGGCGATCAGCGCCGAAATCACCAGGCTGGCCGAAGCCCGCAGGTCGGTGGCCATGACCGGGGCGCCCTTGAGCTTCTCGGTGCCGGTGACGATGGCAGTGTTGCCTTCGACCTGGATCTTGGCACCCATGCGATGCAGCTCGTAGACGTGCATGAAGCGGTTTTCGAAGATCGTCTCGATCACCGCGCCGGTGCCTTCGGCAATGGCGTTCAGGGAGATGAACTGCGCCTGCATGTCGGTGGGGAACGCCGGGTATGGAGCAGTACGCACGTTGACAGCCTTGGGCCGCTTGCCGTGCATGTTCAGCTCGATCCAGTCTTCGCCGGTGGTGATCTCGGCGCCCGCTTCCTTGAGTTTTTCCAGGACAGCTTCGAGGATGGTCGGATCGGTGTCCTTGACCTTCACACGGCCGCCGGTCACGGCAGCGGCGACCAGGTAGGTGCCCGTCTCGATACGGTCCGGCATCACTTTATAAGTGGCCGAGTGCAGGCGAGGCACGCCGTCGATGGTGATGGTGTCGGTGCCCGCGCCGGACACTTTCGCGCCCATGGCGTTGAGGAAGTTCGCCAAGTCCACCACTTCCGGCTCACGGGCGGCGTTTTGCAGCACGCTGCGGCCAGTGGCCAGTGCAGCGGCCATCATGATGTTCTCAGTGCCGGTCACGCTGACGGTATCGAAGAAGAAACTCGCGCCGCGCAGGCCACCCTCAGGCGCCTTGGCCTTGATGTAGCCACCTTCGACGTCGATGGTCGCGCCCATGGCTTCCAGGCCACGGATGTGCAGGTCGACCGGACGTGAACCGATGGCGCAACCGCCCGGCAGAGCCACTTCAGCCTCACCGAAACGGGCAACCATCGGCCCCAGCACCAGGATCGAGGCCCGCATGGTTTTCACCAGTTCGTACGGGGCGATCAGGGTCTTGATGGTGCGTGGGTCGATTTCGACGCTCAGCTTCTCGTCGATCACCGGCTCAATACCCATGCGCCCGAACAGCTCGATCATGGTGGTGATGTCATGCAGGTGCGGCAGGTTGGCGACCGTGACCGGGCCATCGCACAGCAGGGTGGCTGCCAGAATCGGCAGGGCAGAGTTCTTTGCCCCGGAAATACGGATCTCGCCATCAAGACGAACACCGCCGGTAATAATCAGTTTATCCATAAGAATCTCGACGCCCTTGGGCTCAGGTGCGCTCGGCCCAGGCCGCGCTGCTGAAAAATTTCATAGTGACCGCGTGGATGCTGCCATCGGCGATCCATGGGTTCAAATGGGCATAGACCTGCTGCTGACGCTTGACCGGGCTCAAAGCCACCAGTTCGTCGCTAATCACGTTCAGCTGGAAGTTGCAGCCTTCGCCTTCAACTTCCACCTGCGTATCTGGCAGCTTTCCTTCAAGGAAGCTCTTCACTTCTACGGCCTGCATGCTCAACCTCAATCGGCGCCCTGTGCGCGCGGGTCGTGCATCATACAAAAAAGCCCCGCGCCTGCGAACCCCGCGAAGCAGGACTCTGACGGGGGGCTTTTGTATCGATGCTATTTAGGGATGGATCAGCAACTCGGTCAAACCGCTGACCTGGGCGATTTCCTGCATGTCTTCAGGCAACGCGCGAATGCTCAACGGCTTGCCGGCGGCCTGCGCATCGCGCATGAAGGCCAGCAACAGCGACAAACCGACGCTGCTGGATTTGACCACCGCCGAACAGTCGACTACCAACGCAGTGGCCGTGCTGCTCTTTATCAGGGCCTGGCCCTGCTTGCGCAGGCCCGGGCCGCTGCGGTAGTCGAGCACACCGCTGAGCAGCAACTCGCCGGCCGTGCCCATACGGATTGCCGGCTCGCTCATTGCTCGACCTTTATGGCGGGGTCGTCGGTCTTTTCCTTAGCCTTGGCCACTTCGCCCGCCCAACCGTCGATGGTCTTATCCAGATTGTTGCCATTGCGCTGCATGGCATCGGCGAACTGGTCGCGGAACAACTTGCCGATGTTGATGCCGTTGATAATCACGTTCCGCACTTTCCACTCACCGTTAATCTTGGTCAGGGTGTAGGAAACCGGGTAGATGGAACCGTTGTTACCCTTGACCTGCATGTCGACGCTGGTACGGTCCGCACCTTCATCCTTGGCCGGGGAAACGGTAATGCCCTGGTTGTTGTACTCCAGCAGGGCATTGCCATAGAACTGCATCAGGCTGCGCTTGAAGTTTTCCTGAAAGCGCGCCATCTGCGCCGGCGTAGCCTTGCGCGAATACTTGACGGTCATGATGCTGCGCGAGATGCCATCGGCATCCACCACCGGGCCGACGATGCCATTGAGCGCGTCGTAGAACTCGCTCGGGCTCTGCTTGTACTTCTCCTTGTTGGCGGCAAGGTCCGCCAGCAGGCGGGTGGTCGTATCCTGGACGATGTCGTGCGCCGAAGGCGCTGCCACAGCGTTGGCCATCAACGGCAGGGCCGCCAAGAGGACCAACAGGCCACGTCGCAAGGTAGAGATCATAAAAAACTTCCTCATTTGGCGTCTTTGCTAACGGTATTGAGCAGGAATTTACCGATCAGGTCTTCGAGCACCAACGACGACTGGGTGTCGTGGATGGTTGCACCATCCTTGAGCAGGGTCTCCTCCCCGCCCACGCTGAGGCCGATGTACTTCTCGCCCAACAGGCCAGCCGTGAGGATAGATGCAGTGGAGTCGGTCGGCAGGTTATCGACACGTTTTTCCAGTTGCAGCGTGACTCGCCCGGTGAAACTGTCGCGATCCAGATCGATAGCCGTGACCTTGCCGATGGTCACACCGGCCATGGTCACTTTCGATCTGACCGTCAAACCGGCGATATTGTCGAAGTAGGCATAAAGTTTATAGCTGTCGCTGCTTGAACTCGGGGACAGTCCACTGACCCGCAGGGCCAGCAACAGCAAAGCCAGGATGCCAGCCAGCAAGAAAAGGCCGACACCGATTTCCAGGGTGCGGTTTTGCATCAGAAATCTCCAAACATCAAGGCGGTCAAAATAAAGTCCAGGCCAAGAATGGCCAACGAGGCGTACACCACGGTTTTCGTGGTGGCACGACTGATCCCCTCGGAAGTGGGCTCGCAGTCGTAACCTTGGAACACGGCAATCCAGGTCACTACAAAGGCGAAGACAATGCTTTTAATCACACCATTGAGCACGTCACCGCTGAACGTCACGCTATTTTGCATGTTCGACCAGTAGGAACCTTCGTACACCCCGAGCCAGTCCACGGCGACCCATGAACCGCCCCAGATCCCGACCACGCTGAAGATCATCGCCAGCAACGGCAGGGAAATGAAGCCGGCCCACAGGCGCGGGGCAATAATGTATTTGAGCGGATCAACACCAATCATCTCCAGGCTGGAGAGCTGCTCGGTGGACTTCATGTTGCCGATCTCGGCGGTCAGCGCAGACCCGGCCCGGCCGGCGAACAATAGGGCCGTGACCACCGGCCCCAGTTCACGCAGCAAGGTCAGGGCCACCATCTGCCCCACCGCTTGCTCGGAACCGTAGCTGGACAGGATGTTGAAACCCTGCAACGCCAGCACCATGCCGATGAAGATCCCGGAGACGACGATAATCACCAGGGACATCACCCCCACCGAGTGCAACTGTTTAACCAGCAGCCCAAACCCACCACCGATGCCGCCACGGCCCAACAACGCATGAAACAGGAACAGCGTCGAACGCCCCAGCACCTGGACGATATCGATCGCCCCCTGGCCCAAGCGTCGGACTCTCTCAATAATCGATTGCTTGCGCATCAGCGCTTCCCCAGAAGATCTGCGCGGTAGTCCGGCGCCGGAAAGTGAAACGGCACCGGGCCATCCGGATCGCCGGTCATGAACTGGCGAATGCGCGGGTTATCGGTGTTCATCAATTCTTCGGGCGTGCCCTGCCCCAACACCTGGCCATCACCCACGACATAGAGGTAATCGGCAATGCTCGCGGTTTCTGCAAGATCATGGGAAACCACGATACTGGTAATGCCCAACGCGTCGTTGAGCAAACGGATCAGGCGCACCAACACGCCCATGGCGATCGGGTCCTGACCGACGAACGGCTCGTCATACATGAGAATTTGCGGATCGAGGGCGATGGCCCGCGCCAACGCGACACGGCGCTTCATCCCGCCGGACAATTCGTCCGGCATCAGGTCGATGGCGCCGCGCAAGCCTACCGCCTGCAACTTGAGCAGGACGATGTCGCGGATCATCTCCTCCGGCAACTGGGTATGAACCCGCAGGGGAAAAGCGACGTTCTCGAACACATCGAGGTCGGTGAACAACGCGCCACTCTGGAACAGCACGCCCATTTGCTTGCGGGCGTCGAACAGATCGCTGCGCGACAGCTTGGGCAGGTTCTGCCCATTGACCCAGACTTCGCCCCCGTTGGGACGCAACTGTGCCCCCATCAGCCGCAGTAGCGTGGTCTTTCCGCAGCCGGAAGGCCCCATGATGCCGGTGACCTTTCCCCGCGGAATGCGAATATCGACGTTATTGAAGATGCTGCGCGCACCGCGCTTGAAGGACACACCCTTCAGCTCGACCGCGTAGGCTTTATCGGCACTCATCTAAACTCCTTGCGATGCAGCCTGTCACTCGGACGCCTGGCTCCCTACCGAAAGCACATACATCCTGGGCAGGCCGAGCCGGCGGCGAACTATATCACTGCTCAAGCGTGGCGCCCAAGGCCAAGCCCGGGGCCGTTCAGGATCGAGACAGACAAAAACACTGCACTTGGAGCACAGCCACACGATGGAGTTGCACAAAGCCTGACGAACTTCTGTAAGGCACTGCCTCATTCCCGCTATAATCGCCGCCTTTTCATCTGGGTAATCGATTTCTACATGAGCCAATCCAGCGACCTGATTCAATCGGCACAACGCACCATCCGCCTCGAAATTGAAGCCATTCAAGGCTTGATACCCCATATCGACGCAGATTTCGTACGCGCTTGCGAGATGATTCTGGCCAGCAAAGGCCGCGTGGTCGTGGTCGGCATGGGCAAGTCCGGACACATCGGCAACAAGATCGCCGCAACCCTGGCAAGCACTGGCACCACGGCATTCTTCGTACACCCCGCTGAAGCCAGCCATGGCGACATGGGGATGATTACCCGTGACGACGTCATCATTGCCCTGTCCAACTCTGGCTCAACCAACGAAATCATCACTCTGCTGCCGCTTATCAAGCGCCTGGGCATCCAGATGATTAGCCTGACCGGCAACCCGGGCTCGCCGCTAGCCAAAGCTGCCGACGTCAACCTCGATTGCCGCGTGGCCCAGGAAGCCTGCCCGCTCAACCTGGCCCCCACCTCCTCTACCACCGCGGCCCTGGTGATGGGCGATGCCCTGGCCATTGCCCTGCTGGAAGCTCGCGGCTTTACCGCTGAAGATTTCGCTTTTTCCCACCCAGGCGGCGCTCTGGGCCGACGCCTGCTGCTGAAGGTGGAAAACGTCATGCACACAGGTGAAGAACTGCCGAAGGTGCAACGCGGCACACCGCTCAAGCATGCCTTGATGGAAATGACCCGCAAGGGCCTGGGCATGACCGCCGTACTGGAAGCCGACGGCCGCCTGGCCGGGGTTTTCACTGACGGCGACCTACGCCGCACCTTGGACCGCGACCTGGACCTGCGCACCGCCACCATCGACGACGTAATGACCGCCCACGGCAAAACCGCCCGCGCAGAAATGCTCGCCGCCGAAGCCCTGAAAATCATGGAAGACCACAAGATCAGCGCGCTGATCGTGGTCGACGAGCAGGACCACCCGGTGGGCGCGTTCAACCTCGGCGACCTGCTGCGCGCAGGAGTGATGTAAATGAACGACGAACTGATGCAACGGGGTAAAGCCATCAAACTGGCGGTTTTCGACGTTGATGGCGTTTTGACCGACGGTCGTCTGTATTTCCTCGAAGATGGCAGCGAGTTCAAGACGTTCAACACCCTCGACGGGCAAGGCATCAAGATGCTGATGGCCACGGGCGTGACAACCGCCATTATCAGTGGGCGCAAAACCCCGGTGGTCGAACGCCGGGCCAAGAATCTCGGTATCCCCCACCTATTCCAGGGGCGCGAGGACAAAATGGTCGTGCTCGACGGGCTTCTGGCGCAACTAGGCCTAAGCTATGAGCAAGTCGCCTACCTGGGCGACGACCTGCCCGACCTGCCGGTGATCCGCCGCGTGGGCCTGGGGATGGCCGTGGCCAACGCCGCCAGCTTCGTACGTGAACACGCCCATGGCATTACCCAGGCCCGCGGCGGCGAAGGCGCTGCACGGGAGTTCTGCGAGTTGATCCTGCGCGCCCAGGGCAACCTAGAAGCGGCCAACGCCGCCTACCTGTGAGCCACACATGCTGAGTAAAAACATCCGCAACATTCTGATTTTCGCGGTCATTGCGGCGATTTTCGTCGCCGTTGGCTACTGGAACATCAGCCCGGAGCGCTTTCTGGGCCGTGCTGGCACGGTCACCAACGAAAGCGCCATCGACTACTACGCCATCAATGCCCACAGTGTGCAGTTCCTGCCCGACGGCAAGCTGCAATACGAGATGACCTCCGACAAAGTCGAGCATCTCAAGGCCACAGACGTGACGCTACTGACCAAACCCGACCTACAGATGTATCGCGGCACCACCTTCCCCTGGCACATCCAGAGCGAACGCGGTGAAGTCAACCCTGGTGGCACCGAAGTAGAACTGATTGACTCGGTACGCATCGCGCGCACCGACGAGAAGAACCGTACGACCCTGATAACCAGCAGTCGTATGACCGTATTCCCCCAGAAGCAATATGCGCAGACCGAGCAAGCCGTTAGAATCGACGGCGCTGGCGGCGTATCGACTGGCAATGGAATGAAAGCGTACTTGAAAGAAAGCAGGATACACCTGCTATCGAACGTAAGAGGACAGTATGAGTCTCGTTAAAACCCTCCCTATTTTGCTCAGCCTGAGCGCAGCACTGGGAAGCGTGAGCGCCTGGGCTCTGCCGAACGATAGCCAGCAACCGATCCGCATCCAGGCCGACGACGCCCAACTCGATGACAAGCAAGGCATTGCCACCTACCGGGGCGACGTCATCATCACCCAGGGCTCAATGAAGATCACTGGCAACACCGTGACCATCACCCGGGCCGGCTCGGGCGATATCGACGTCGTAACCGCCGTGGGCAACCTGGCTTACTTCGAGCAGTTGCAGAAACAGACCGATCCCAAGCCGGTCCAGGCCTACGCCGTAACCATCCAATACCATGCGCCGCAGAACCGCATCGTGCTGATCGACCGCGCTAAGGTCATCAATGACGGCAACACCACCGAAGGCGAGAAAATCGTCTACGACACCGTCAAACAGATCGCCAACGCCGGCCGCGCCAACGGCTCCTCTGTCACCGCGCCACGTCCGCGGATCGACATGGTGATCCAGCCCAAGAAGAAAACCGACGAGAAAAAGGCCCCTTAATGGCAACTCTGAAAGCTCAGCATCTGGCCAAGAGCTACAAGAGCCGCCAGGTAGTGCGTGACGTCAGCCTGTCCATCGACAGCGGCCAGATCGTCGGCCTGCTCGGCCCCAACGGCGCCGGCAAGACCACCTGCTTCTATATGATCGTGGGTCTGGTACAGGCCGACCAAGGCCGCATCCTGATCGATGACCTGGATGTGAGCCACCAACCCATGCATGGCCGCGCCAAGGCCGGTATCGGCTATCTGCCGCAAGAAGCGTCGATCTTCCGCAAACTGTCGGTAGCCGACAACATCATGGCCATCCTCGAAACCCGTAAGGAGCTCGACAAGGCTGGCCGGCGCAAACAGCTCGAAAGCCTACTGCAGGAGTTCCACATCAGCCACATCCGCGACAACCTGGGCATGAGCCTTTCCGGTGGCGAGCGTCGCCGCGTGGAAATTGCCCGAGCCCTGGCCACAGCACCAAAATTCATCTTGCTCGACGAACCTTTCGCCGGCGTGGACCCGATCTCGGTGGGCGATATCAAACAGATCATCCATCACCTCAAGGCCAAGGGCATCGGTGTGCTTATCACCGACCACAATGTGCGCGAGACTCTGGATATCTGCGAAACCGCCTACATCGTCAACGACGGCCAGCTGATCGCCGAAGGCGACTCTGCCACCATCCTTGCCAACGAGTTGGTCAAGGAAGTGTACCTGGGCCATGAGTTCCGCCTGTAAGCGTGGAGTTTGGCTTTTCGCCAGGGCGGCCAGCAGTGAACTCTGAAAAGTTTATTATTGCGGCGCCCTAGGCAAGCACTCCAGTTTCAGGCATATAATTTGCTTAAGTTTGGCGCTCCGGCGCCCTGTAGTGGATGGCGCATGTGCGCCGGCAAATAAGGTGTTAAGCCCCTGCCATGAAACCATCGCTAGTCTTGAGAATGGGCCAGCAGCTGACGATGACACCGCAGCTGCAACAGGCCATCCGCCTGCTCCAATTGTCGACCCTGGACCTGCAACAGGAAATCCAGGAGGCTCTGGAATCCAATCCGATGCTCGAACGCCAGGAAGAAGGCGACGACTTCGACAACGCCGATCCACTGGCCGACAACGTCGAACAGAAACCTAATGCCGACGTTCAGGAACCTTCCTACCAGGAAAGCGCCCCGACGGTGGACAACCTTGAGGATGGCGAGTGGGGCGAGCGCATTCCCAATGAACTGCCCGTCGACACCGCCTGGGAAGACATCTACCAGACCAGCGCCAGCAGCCTGCCGAGTAACGATGACGACGAGTGGGACTTCACCACACGCACATCGGCCGGTGAAAGCCTGCAAAGCCATCTGCTGTGGCAATTGAACCTGGCCCCGATGTCCGACACCGATCGCCTGATCGGCGTGACCCTGATCGACTGCATCAACAACCAGGGCTACCTGGACGAATCCCTCGAGGAAATCCTCGAAGCCTTCGACCCGGAACTGGACATCGAACTCGACGAGATCGAAGCCGTACTGCACCGCATCCAGCAGTTCGAGCCGGCCGGAATCGGCGCACGCAACCTGGGCGAATGCCTGCTGCTACAACTGCGCCAACTCCCCGCCAAGACCCCTTGGCTGACCGAGGCCAAGCGTCTGGTCAGCGACTTCATCGACCTACTCGGCAGCCGCGACTACAGCCAGCTGATGCGCCGCATGAAGATCAAGGAAGATGAACTGCGCCAGGTCATCGAACTGGTGCAGAGCCTCAACCCGCGCCCAGGTTCGCAGATCGAGTCCAGCGAGGCCGAATACGTCATCCCCGACGTCATCGTGCGCAAGGATAACGACCGCTGGCTGGTCGAACTCAACCAGGAGTCGGTACCGCGTCTAAGGGTCAACCCGCAATACGCCGGTTTCGTGCGCCGCGCCGACACCAGCGCCGACAACACCTTCATGCGCAACCAATTGCAGGAAGCACGCTGGTTTATCAAGAGCCTGCAGAGCCGCAACGAAACCCTGATGAAGGTTGCTACCCAAATCGTCGAGCATCAGCGCGGCTTTCTCGAGTACGGCGACGAGGCGATGAAACCCCTGGTTCTGCACGACATCGCCGAAGCGGTGGGCATGCACGAGTCGACCATTTCCCGGGTAACCACCCAGAAATTCATGCACACGCCCCGCGGCATCTACGAACTGAAATATTTTTTCTCCAGCCATGTCAGCACCTCCGAAGGCGGTGAATGCTCGTCCACGGCGATCCGCGCGATCATCAAAAAACTGGTTGCCGCGGAAAATCAGAAAAAGCCGTTGAGTGATAGCAAGATCGCTGGTTTACTGGAGGCACAAGGCATTCAGGTAGCCCGCCGCACCGTCGCCAAGTACCGCGAATCCCTTGGGATTGCGCCTTCAAGCGAACGCAAGCGGCTGATGTAACGGGTTACGCCACAGCGTTCCAGGGTGTGCTTGACGTCTCGCCCAAAAGCAGGTCTTCGAGCACAACCTAAGTGGCAGGCAAACCGGCCTGCCGCCTTATGCACTGGCAACGAAGGAGAAGCTGTATGCAAGTCAACATCAGTGGACACCAACTGGAAGTGACCGAACCTCTGCGGGCCTATATCGGCGAAAAACTCGACCGACTCGAAAGGCACTTCGACAAGATCACCAATGTGCAGGTGACGATGAATGTCGAAAAACTGAAGCAGAAAATCGAAGCCACCCTGCACATTCACGGAGGGGAGGTCGTTGCCAATGCCGAACATGACGATATGTACGCTGCCATCGACCTGCTCACCGACAAGCTTGACCGCCAACTCAAAAAGCATAAGGAAAAGACCCAAAGCCTCCTCCAGGGCGCGACCGGTCGTTAACACTCCCCACCCATGATCCGACTTGAAAATATCCTGACCCCCGGCCGTTCCCTCGCGAACGTGCCGGGCGGCAGTAAAAAGCGCGCACTCGAAAAAATTGCCAACCTGATCGCGGATCAAGTTCCCGATCTGGAAATGCAGGATGTTTTCGAGAGCCTGATTGCCCGTGAGAAGCTTGGCTCTACCGGCTTCGGCAACGGCATCGCCATTCCCCATTGCCGTCTCAAGGGTTGTGAGTCGCCCATCAGCGCCTTGATCCACTTGGACGCCCCCATCGATTTCGACGCCATCGACGGTGCACCGGTCGACCTGCTGTTTGTCCTGCTGGTCCCGGAAGCGGCCACCGATGCCCACCTGGAGCTGCTACGCCAGATCGCCAGCATGCTGGACCGCGAAGACGTGCGCAAAAAACTGCGCAGCGCCCAGAGCAGCGAAGCCTTGTACCAGGTCGTCCTGGACGAGCAGAACGGCCAATAGCATGCGCCTGATAATCGTCAGCGGCCGCTCCGGCTCCGGTAAAAGTACCGCCCTCGATGTCCTGGAGGACAACGGCTACTACTGCATCGACAACCTCCCGGCAGGCCTGCTGCCGGAACTGGCCGAACGGGCCCTGATCCACACGGAACTGGCTCAACCGCTGGTCGCGGTGTCCATCGACGCCCGTAACCTGCCCAGCCACCTGTCGCGTTTCCCGGAGTTGCTGGAGGAAGTCAAGAGCCGGCACATCCAGTGCGAAGTGCTGTACCTAGACGCCGACGAAGAAACCCTCATCAAGCGCTTCTCGGAAACCCGACGCCGGCATCCACTGACCAGCGCCAACCGCTCCCTGCCCGAAGCCATCAGCGATGAGACTAACCTGCTGGGGCCGATTGCCGATCTGGCCGACCTGAAGATCAACACCACCAGCCTGAACCTCTATCAACTGCGTGACACCATCAAGCTGCGCCTGCTGAACCAGCCTGAACCGGGCACAGCCTTCCTGGTGGAGTCCTTCGGGTTCAAACGCGGCATGCCGGTGGATGCAGACCTGGTGTTCGACGTGCGTTGCCTGCCCAACCCCTACTGGAAGCCCGAACTGCGCGCCCAGTCAGGCCTGGACCAACCCGTTGCCGATTACCTGGCCGCCCAGCCGGATGTGGAGGAGATGTTCCAGGACATCTCTTCCTACCTGCTCAAGTGGCTGCCCCGCTTTGCCGCCAGCAGCCGCGCCTATGTCACGATCGCCATTGGCTGTACGGGCGGACATCACCGCTCTGTCTACCTGACCGAACGCCTGGGCCGGGTCCTGCAGCAGTCCCTGAAGAATGTCCAGGTCCGCCACCGCGACCTCAGTTGAAAGGATCTACATCGCGATGCCCGCTCTGGAAATTGAAATCATCAACAAGCTGGGCCTGCATGCCCGGGCATCCGCCAAGTTCGTCGGCGTTGCCGGCCAGTTTCCTTGCCAGGTAAGAGCTGGGCGCACCCCCGAGAGCATGGTCGATGGCAAAAGCATCATGGCCATGATGATGCTGGCGGCCGGCAAAGGCACCAAGATCCACCTGAAGACCGAGGGCGAGCAAGAACAGGAAGCCCTCGAAGCGCTGAAAAAACTCATCAATAACTATTTTGATGAAGGCGAGTAAGCGGCCGCTATCTCGCCAAGCCCGCGGCGCCTACACAGGCGTGTAGGCCACCGACAACAAACGCTCAAGCCAACGCAGTATCCATCACCATCATCAGGCAAAAGCCGATGCACAGCCCCAGGCTGGCCAGCTTGTCGTGCCCATTGCGGCGGGACTCCGGGATCACTTCATGAGTCACCACCAGCAGCATCGCCCCCGCCGCCAGAGCCAGGCCCAACGGCAGCAACAGCTCGGCCAGGCTCACCAGCCACGCGCACAAAAGTGCGAACACCGGCTCCACCAACCCTGACGCCGCGCCGATCAAGAACGCCTTGCCCCGCGACATCCCAGCCCCGGCCAACACCAGCGCTATCACCAGCCCCTCGGGCACGTCTTGCAAGGCAATGCCCATAGCCAGGCTATCGGCATCGGCCATGCCGCCGCCGGCAGACACCCCAACCGCCATGCCTTCGGGAATGTTGTGGGCGATGATCGCAAACACAAATAGCCAGATGCGCGGGGCGACCACCGGGTGCTCAGCAGTGCCCACCAGCATGTCGGGGCTGACCCCGGAGACCTTGCGGTCCACCAGAAACAAACCGAATGCGCCGAGCATGATGCCGAAACTCACCAAACCGCTCGCGGCCCAGGGCGACAACCCGAGGCTTTCTGCGGCGGCGATCCCCGGAACGACCAGGGAAAACGCCGTGGCCGCCAGCATCACACCTGCGCCGAAGCCCAGCAGGGTATCGCTGACCGCTTGCGGCATCCGCCGAATGACCAACACCGGAACGGCGCCCAACGCCGTGCCCAAGGCGCAGATCGCCCCGCCTTGCAATGCGCGCAGCAAACGTGGCTCAAGGTTGAGCCATTCCAAACCTTGAGCTACCAGCAACGTCATACCCGCTAACAGCAACAGCGAGCCCAAGGCGAAACGAAACATCCGCCCGCTGCTGCTCGCCAGTGTTTCAGTGCCCATAATCGGCCTTAGGTCGTTTTGTAGTGGAGAGCTTAGACCAGCGCAGCCTCGTACCGCTGGGCAACTTCGGGCCAATTAATCACGTTGTAGAACGCATTGATGTATTCCGGGCGACGGTTCTGGTAGCGCAGGTAATAGGCGTGCTCCCACACGTCCAGCCCCAGGATCGGCGTGTTGCCGCTCATCAGTGGGCTGTCCTGGTTACCGCTGCTCTCCACCACCAGTTTTTTTTGTGGCGTTACGCTCAGCCAGGCCCAGCCGCTGCCGAAGCGGGTCAACGCAGCTTTGGTGAAGGCGTCCTTGAAGGCCTCGAAACCACCCAGGTGTTCGTCGATGGCCGCGCCCAACGCGTCGCTTGGCGCGCCGCCGCCCTTGGGAGTCATGACCGCCCAGAACAACGAGTGGTTGGCATGCCCGCCACCCTGGTTGATGACGGCGGCGCGCAGTTTTTCCGGTAGTTGCTGGACACTGGCCACCAGTTTTTCCACCGACCAATCCGCCCATTCGGTGCCTTCGACGGCGGCGTTGAGGTTGTTGATGTAGGTCTGGTGGTGCTTGGTGTAGTGGATTTCCATGGTCTGCGCATCGATGTGCGGTTCCAAGGCATCGTAGGCGTAAGGCAAGGCAGGCAAGGTAAAAGGCATTCAATGTGCTCCGTAATGTGGGCCATTCGGGGACGAGGCATCCTGTGCCCCAGGTGTCACACCGCTGTGCAGCAGGCGATGGGTGCGCGGGTATTCACCATGGTCGCTGATGAAATTGAGCAGTTCGACGTAGGTTTTGCTGCTTTGGCGCAGCGCGGCTTCGCGCAGGGCCAGGCTCAGGCGTGCGTCCTGGATGGTTTGCAGCAGCCGCTGATGGATCGCGCACAGGTACTCCGCGCTTTCCTCCGGCTGATTGAGGCGCAGGTGCAGGTCGGCCAGGTTGTGATGGGAAATCACACAGGCCGCCACCGCTTCGTCCGCGTCGGCCCAGCGCTCGAACAGCACCTGGGCCAAGGCCAGCGCCTGCAGGTAATGCTCGCGGGCGTCCACCAGTTCGCCCTGCATAAAACAGCGGTTGGCCCTTTCGATCGTGCGTTTCCAGTGTTCCATGGTGAGCCTCCAAAACCGGGTCGGTGACTAGACCCCGCCTGCCGTGAGCTTTTCTGGATTGAGCAACACTTCCAGTTGGCTACGCGGCAGGTCGGTGTGTTCAAGGGCCACGTCTATGACCGGGCGCCCTTGCTGATAGGCCTGCTTGGCGATTTCGGCAGCCTTCTGGTAGCCAATGATCGGGTTCAGCGCAGTCACCAGGATCGGGTTGCGCGACAGCGCTTCGCTGAGCTTGGCCTCGTTGACCTTGAAACTGGCGATGGCCTTGTCGGCCAGCAAACGGCTGGAATTGGCCAGCAACTCGATGCTGCTCAGCAGGTTGTGGGCAATGATCGGCAGCATCACGTTGAGTTCAAAGTTGCCGGACTGGCCCGCCACCGTAATCACGCTGTCGTTGCCGATCACCTGGGCCGCAACCATCGCGGTGGCTTCCGGGATCACCGGGTTGACCTTACCCGGCATGATCGAGGAGCCCGGCTGCAACGCTTGTAGCTCGATTTCACCGAGGCCGGCCAGGGGGCCGGAGTTCATCCAGCGCAGGTCGTTGGCGATTTTCATCAAGGACACTGCGGTGGTCTTGAGCTGGCCCGAAACGGCGACCGCTGTGTCCTGGGAACCGATCAAAGCAAACAGATCCTTACCCGGCGTGAACGGTACGAGGGTCAAGGCGCTGAGTTGCTCGCTGAAGCGCACCGCGAACTGCGGGTGGGCGTTGATTCCGGTGCCCACGGCGGTGCCGCCCTGAGCCAGGGATTGCAGGCTCGGCAGCAGGTTCTGCAAGTGCTCGAGGTTGGTCTTGAGCTGTTGCGCCCAGCCATTGAGCACCTGGCTCATGCGCACCGGCATGGCGTCCATCAGGTGGGTGCGGCCGGTCTTGATAAAGGGGTGGACCTCTTGCGCCTTGCGCTCGATCACTTGCACCAGGTGAGCGAGTGCCGGCAGCAGGTGTTCGTGCAGGGCCAACGCGGCGCTGACGTGGATGGTGGTGGGAATGATGTCATTGCTGCTCTGGCCGCAATTGACGTGGTCGTTAGGGTTCACCAGCTCGCCCAGCAAACGGCTGGCCAGGGTGGCGATCACTTCGTTGGCGTTCATGTTGGAGCTGGTGCCGGAGCCGGTCTGGAAGATATCCACCGGAAAATGCTGCATGAAGTCGCCTTCGAGCAGGCCTTGCGCGGCATCGACGATGGCCTTGCCCTGGGCCGGGGTGATTTGCTCCAGCGCGATGTTGGCGCGGGCGGCGGCAGCCTTGGCCAGGATCAGCGCGCGAATGAACTGGGCCGGCATGCGTTGCCCGCTGATGGGAAAGTTATCTACCGCGCGTTGGGTCTGCGCGCCGTACAGGGCCTCTACCGGGACGTTCAGTTCGCCCATGCTGTCGCGTTCAATACGAGTCATCGGAAAATCCTTGGACCAATTCGATAAGGGGAATGGAGGGCTGCAACTGGCAGGTCGCCAGTTGCCAGGTGTAGCTTTGCCAGCGCTTGAGGCGGCAGGTGCACAGGGCAAGGCGTTCGAGGTCGCGCAACGGGCGCCAGGCCTGGTCCAGGCACAGCGTGCGCCAATGCCAGGGCAATGCGGTGTCGGCAGCCGTATCGAGCAGCAGGCGGAATGAGGTTTGGGCGATGGTCCAGGGCGATGCGGCAGTGCAACAGCCCAGGTAGCGGCCTTCGGCCAGGTAATGTTCGATCAGCCGCGGCTCATCGGGATCCATCGCGCAACGAATCTGGCGACTCATCCAGCGCCAGCTTTCGAGGTAGGGCTGCTCGTGCAAGGCAGAACTCATAATCCGGGCTCATTCGGTAATGAGATTTATTATTATATGATAATGATAACCAAAACAAGCCTGAATCATCCCCACGCGCACCACGCGGTCGAAGGTGGGCCGCTTAAGTACCGAAGCCCAAGAGCTTCGGAAAAAGTACGGCAGGCAGGGAAAAGTCGTCGCAAGACTTCAAAACAACGTAGGAAAATATCAACTTATATAAACGCTGCAATACATTTATATGCCCTCTCAAAAAAAAACGAATCTATTATCTCAGGCGAACACCCATATTTTTCCCATGAAGGATCTTGAGAAAACATGACAAACATCGAACTTAATGTATTTATTGAAACCGAACTGAACTTGCTTGCCCGACGAATTATCGACAAAAAAAACGTCAGTGATGAAATTGCCCACGCGAAGATTGGATTCTATCTTTCCCTGCGCAGAGTCCTGAACTCAAAGGAAACCCCTGCTGATATAGGCTTTCTCGACGCCATTAACGACACGCTGCAGGCCTTGGGTATCATCGAAAAAAACAGGACATTCCTTGCCAACACCAAAGAATTAATTAAGTAATAGTGATTACTTGCCCAATACTACCCGCACCATTTAAATAACAAATATACACAACGCGGATTCGCGCCTAACAACCCATCGTATTGTTAGGCGCTTCTATCTTTATCAGCTACCCGCCACCGTCATCCGCTCGATCAACACCGAACCAGTGCGAATGTTGCTGCGCAGTTCCAGGTCATTCCCCACGGCGACGATCTGCTTGAACATGTCGCGCATGTTGCCGGCAATGGTCACTTCCTGGACTGCGAACTGAATCTCGCCGTTCTCCACCCAGAAACCCGCCGCGCCCCGGGAGTAGTCGCCGGTGACCATATTTAGGCCCTGGCCCATCAACTCGGTCACCAACAGGCCGCGGCCCATGCGCCGCAGCAACGCGGCCTGGTCTTCATCGCCGTGGGTGACGAACAGGTTATGCACGCCACCGGAGTTGGCGGTGCTGGGCATGCCCAACTTGCGGCCCGAATAGGTGCCCAACACGTAGGACACCAACTCGCCGTTCTCGACGAAAGGTTTGGCGTAGGTCGCCAGGCCATCGCCATCGAACGACGCACTGCCCATGGCGCGCATCAAGTGCGGGCGCTCGTCCAGGGTCAGCCACTGGGGGAAGACCTTCTGCCCCAGGGCGCCTTCGAGGAACGATGATTTGCGGTACAGGTTGCCGCCGGAAATCGCCCCCAAAAAGCTGCCGAACAGACCGCCAGCCAGTTCGGCGGAAAACAGCACCGGCACTTCGCAGGTCGGCACCGGGCGTGCGCCCAGACGGCTGGCGGCACGCTGCGCGGCGCGTTGGCCGATGGTCACCGGGTCCATCAGCAATTCACCCTGGCGGTTCACGTCATACCAGTAATCGCGCTGCATCTGGCCGTCGGCTTCGGCGATCATCACGCAACTGAGGCTGTGGCGGGTCGAGGCGTAGCCGCCGACGAAACCGTGGCTGTTGCCGTACACGCGACAGCCCTGGTGGGTGCTCAGCGTGGTGCCGTCGGCGTTCTTGATCCGGCTGTCGGTGGCGAACGCCGCCGCTTCACAGGCCAAGGCCTGTTCGATGGCTTGTTCGGGGGTGATATCCCAGGCGTGGAATAGGTCGAAGTCTTGCAAGTCCCTGGCCATCAGCGCCGCGTCGGCCAGGCCCGAGCTTTCGTCTTCAGAGGTGTGCTGGGCGATGGCCAGGGCCGCGGCCACGGTTTCGCGGATCGCTTGCGGGCCGCTGGCCGAGGTGCTGGCCGAGCCTTTGCGCTGGCCCACGTACAAGGTGATGCCAAAACCCTGGTCGCGGTTGAACTCGACCGTTTCCACTTCCCGCTGGCGCACCGAGGTGGATAAGCCCTGCTCCAGGGAAACGGCGACCTCACAGGCACTGGCGCCCTGGCGCTTGGCTTCGGCGATGATCTGCTCGACTTGGTCCTGCAGGGCCGGCAACGCTTGCGGGCCGACGCTTTGGGCTGCACTCATGGTTTTCTCCACTCAAATTCTGCTTTCGGTTAAGGCCTTCGAGCGACCGGGCCGGACAAGCGGCCCCCGACTGGTTATCATGGCGGCGTTTCTTTGCGGACTGCCACCATGGTTGATTCTTACGACGACTCCCTCGATGGGGAGAAAAGCAAATCCCAGGTTAAACGCGAGCTTCATGCTCTGGTTGACCTCGGCGAGCGCCTTACAACACTCAAGCCTGACTTGCGCGCCAAACTGCCCTTGACCGACGCCATGCGCCGGGCCCTGGACGAAGCGCCCAAGCACACCGCGAACATTGCGCGTAAACGGCACCTGCAATTTATCGGCAAGCTGATGCGCGACCAGGACACGGACGCCATTCTGGTTTTGCTCGATCAACTGGATGCCTCCACCCGCCAATACAACGAACGTTTCCACGGCCTGGAACGCTGGCGCGATCGCTTGATCGCGGGCGATGACGGCGTGCTGGAAAAATTCGTCGTCGATTACCCGGACGCGGACCGCCAACAACTGCGCTCCCTGATCCGTCAGGCCCAGCATGAGCTTGCCCATAACAAGCCCCCTGCTTCGAGCCGCAAAATCTTCAAGTACATCCGCGAGCTGGACGAGACACAACGCGGCCTGCGTTAGTTTTCGCCCCCGGGTGGGCCGGGCCGCAATGCGGGCCGCCCACCCAAGGCTCCTCCTCACGCGCCCGTGCCACCCACGGTGATCGCGTCAATCTTCAGCGTTGGCTGGCCGACACCCACCGGCACCGACTGCCCATCCTTGCCACACGTCCCCACACCGCTGTCCAACGACAGGTCGTTGCCCACCATCGACACCCGGCTCATGGCCTCCGGCCCGTTGCCGATCAGGGTCGCGCCTTTGACCGGTGCAGTGATCTTGCCGTCCTCGATCAAATACGCTTCGCTGGTGGAGAACACGAACTTGCCGCTGGTGATGTCCACCTGGCCGCCGCCCAGGTTGGCGCAGTAGATACCCTTCTTCACCGAGGCGATGATTTCCGCCGGGTCGCTTTCGCCGCCCAGCATGTAGGTATTGGTCATGCGCGGCATCGGCAGGTGCGCATAGGATTCGCGGCGGCCGTTGCCGGTGCGCGCCACACCCATCAGGCGGGCGTTGAGCTTGTCCTGCATATAGCCTTTGAGCACGCCGTTTTCGATCAGGGTGGTGCACTCGGTCGGCGTGCCTTCATCGTCCATGCTCAGCGACCCGCGACGCCCGGCCAGGGTACCGTCGTCCACGATGGTGCAGAGTTTGGAGGCGACCATTTCGCCCATGCGCCCGCTGTAGGCCGAACTGCCCTTGCGGTTGAAATCACCCTCCAGGCCATGGCCGACCGCTTCGTGCAACAGCACACCGGACCAGCCCGACCCCAGCACCACCGGGAAAGTGCCGGCCGGCGCGGGGATCGCTTCAAGGTTGACCAACGCCTGGCGCAGCGCTTCGCGGGCATAGCCCATGGCGCGGTCCTCGGCGAGGAAGTACCGGTAGTCGGTACGCCCGCCACCGCCGTGGCCGCCTCGCTCGCGGCGGCCGTTCTGCTCGACGATCACGCTGACGTTGAAGCGCACCAACGGCCGCACATCCGCTGCCAGGGTGCCATCGGTGGACGCCACCAAAATGCGCTCCCAGACCCCAGCCATGCTCACGGTGACCTGCTGGATGCGCGGGTCGAGGGCGCGGGTCGCGGCATCGACACGCTTGAGCAGCTCGACCTTTTCCGCACGGCTGATGACTTCCAGGGGGTTGTCAGGGCCGTAGAGCTGGGTCACGTCCTGGGTGCTGAAGGCCTGCACGCTGCCGTGCTGGCCGGCGCGGGAAATCGACCGTGCTGCACGGGCCGCCAGGCCCAGGGCTTCGAGGGTGATGGCGTTGCTGTAGGCGAAACCGGTTTTTTCCCCGGCCTGGGCACGCACGCCCACGCCTTGGTCGAGGTTGAAACTGCCTTCCTTGACGATGCCGTCTTCCAGCGCCCAGGACTCGGAAATCTGCCCTTGGAAATACAGGTCCGCCGCGTCGATGCCGGGGCCGGCCAGGTCACCGAGCACCGCTTGCAGGCTGTCGATCGTCACGCCACCCGGCGCGAGAAGGTGTTCACTGACTGAGGACAACAACTGGCTCATATGCTTTACGCCTTACATTCATTGTTCTGAGGCAGGCCGCCGGGCGCCCTGCGAGAAAAAGCGCCGATGGCTCGCCACCGGCATGCGCGCCCGGATGGACGCTTGCTCGCTGCTGTCGCGCGAGGCCAGCAATACGGCCTCGCCCTGATCCTGCTGAGCGAGAATCCGCCCCCAGGGGTCGATAATCGCCGCGTGACCAAAGGTCTCCCGCGGGCCCGGATGCACCCCGCCTTGGGCCGCCGCCAGCACATAGCATTGAGTCTCGATGGCGCGGGCGCGGATCAATACATCCCAATGGGCAGCACCGGTCACGGCGGTGAAGGCCGACGGCGCGGTAATCAGTTCGGCCCCCGCGGCACGCAATTCGCTGTACAGCTCGGGAAAGCGCAGGTCGTAGCACACCGTCAGGCCGACCCGGCCTACCGGGGTGTCGGCGACGACCACCGCACCGCCATGAGCATAGTCATCAGATTCGCGGTAACGGCCACGGGCATCGGCCACATCCACGTCGAACAAGTGCAACTTGTCATAGCGCGCCGCGATGGCACCCTGTTCGTCGATCAACAACGAACAGGCGTTGGCCTTGCCCTCGGGCTGCCCTTCGGGCGGTAGCGGCAACGTGCCAGCGACTATCCATACGTTGAGGTCGCGGGCGGCTTGTTTCAACCACGGCAGGATAGGGCCTTCGCCCAGCGCTTCGGCGCGACCAATAGCGGCGGTATCGCGACGGCCCATGGCGGCGAAATTTTCCGGCAGCACCGCCAGCCGCGCACCGCTGTCGGCGGCACGCTCCAGCAGGCGCCGGGCCTGCAGCAGGTTGGCCGCCACATCGCTCTGGCTGACCATTTGAATCACCGCAAAAGACATGGGGCGCTCCTTGAACGAGATGGCGCCATGCTACTGCATAGGCCCGGATCGTGGCTTTTCAAAAAGGCTTGTCGAAGGTGATCTTCGGTTCTTTCCACGGCCCCTTGACCGTGTACTGCACGCTGGCAAAACGCGCCACGCGGTCGCCGATCAATTTGTCGATGAGGAACAACGCGCCGCCAATGGCCGGCGCCCCCACGATCAATGCGGCGATGGGCAGGTTGTTGGTCACCGGCAAGGTCACCTGGAGCTTGGCATCGACGCGGTCGGCGACCATGTCCAGGGTGCCGTTGAGTTCCAGATTGCTCGACGGCCCGGTCAGCACGATGGGCTCGCGGGTCACGTAGACCCCTTCGCTCGCCACCAGCAGGCCTTTGACCCGGTCGTAGCTCAGGCCTTTGCCGAACAGGTCGGAGAAGTCCAGGCGCAAACGGCGGCCGATGGAGTTGAAATTGAGCAGGCCAAACACCCGCAGCGCCTGGGCGCCGCCTTCGACCTCGACGAACTGGCCTTTGCGCAAGGTCGCGTCGAGGCTGCCGGAATAACGCTTGAGGCCGACCCCCGCCGGCGAGCCACTCCAGCGGCCATCGACGTCCAGGTGGAAACTCTCGCTGGTCACGGTAGGCGCGAAGCCCCAGCCCTTGAGTACATCGGCGAGGTTCTTGCCGCTCAGGCGCCCTTTGTACCAACTGCTGGTCGCGCCCGGCACCCCTTCCCATCCACCGGCGCCCTTCAACACCATGCCCTTGAGACCCAGGTCGAGGTTATTGAACGCCATGCCCTTGGCGGTGGGCCGCACGTTGAGCGACCAAGGACCCAGCAAGTCCTGCCCCTGAAACAGTTGATCGATGGACAAATCCAGCGCCGGGACTTTTTTCGGGTCCACCGAGGCCAGAGGGTCGGGCGCGTTCTCGTCAGCCTGGGCTGTGGGGTCGGCGGCCGGCAAACGCACGTACTGCATGTTGATCGCCATGGGCGCAGCCTTGGCATCGGGGATCGACACGCTGCCCTTGGCCTGCTGGCTGTCGATCTGCAAGGCCCAGGCCGCCGGTTTGCGCGCCAACTGCAACTTGACCTGATCCAGGCTGGTGCCAAAGCCACTGAGCTTGCCGACCTTGAAGTCCGCGCCGCTGAGCAGTTGCTTGGCGCTGCCGCCCGGGTCCTGGCCGGCATAGCGTTCCACCAGCACTTTCCAGGGTTCGATATCCAGCTGCGACAACACTCCGCGCACCCGCAGGCCCTTGGCCCCGGGCAGCAGTGCATCGCCGTCGCCGAGGAACAGTTCGCCACGGCCCTCGGCGAACTTGCCGCTTGGCGCAGCGAAAGTGAAGTTGGCCAACTCGCCGTAGTCGAACCAGTAACGCCGCTCGGCGCCCTGCAAAGTCATGCGAAACACGCTGTCGCGCCCGGTGCTGGCCGCCATGCCGAAGGGCGCCGGCAGGTCCACGGCGACGCCTTTGAGGTTGGAGTTGATGCGCAACTGGCTGTCCGGGCCATCGAGGGTCAGTTGCAGTTGGTAAGGGATATCGCCAGACACCGGCAGCGGTTGGCTGACGTTCAACCACTCGGTGAGCTTCTTGACCGTGACTTGCCCCTTGGCCACCACCCGCGTATTGAGGCTCTTGCCCTTGCCGTCGGCGAAAATCTGCGCGGTCACCGGGCGCTCGAACGCTTGGGCGCTGATGTCCTTACCGCTCAGCCCCTTGCTGCTGTCAAAACGCAGGTCGCCCTTGAGTTGGGTCAGTTCCAGGGCCGGCTCGCTGAGTTTGAGGCGGGCCTTGTCGACCTTGAAGTCCACGACAATCTTCGGTTCTTCGCCCTTGACCAGCGGGATGTCGAGTTTCAGGGCGCCACGCAGGTCCCCTTCGCCTTGCCAACCGGCAAAGGTCGAAGCGGTACCGATGGGCGCTTCCTGGAGGATTTTCAGGCCATCGCCCAGGCCACCGGCAAATTCGCCGTCGAGCAGCAAATGGCTGCTTTGCCCGGCCGGGGCATGGGGAATGCTGACGTAGATATCGCGTACCTGGGTATCGAGCAACTGGCCCTTGCTGGCCAGGATGCGCACGCCGCTGTCTTCGACGAACACATCGCCGCTGACCTTGCTGACATGGGGCCAGCCTGGCTGGAACGCCAGCTCGGCGTCATGCACCTTGAAGAACAGGCTGATGCTGCGCGCCGCGTCGATGGCGCCATGGTTCAGCGAGCCCTGGTACTGGAAGAAACCTTCGTCCACCGCGCCCTTGATGATCGCCGTGCGCAGCCATTCGTCCAGCGCCGGGCTGAGCACGGCCGGCAGGTATTTGGCGGTGTAACGGCCGTCGCCGTCCACCAGGCCCACCCGCAGGTCCATGTAGTCTTCCAGGGCTTCATCGAAATTCAGGCGGATCAGGAAGTCGCCGGCGATCTTGCCCTCTTCGCCCAGCACCTTCAGGTAAGGCGCGATCAGGGTGAAGGCGTCTTTGTCGAGCTTCCAGGTCAGCCGTGCGTTGGCTTGGATGTACTGCCAGGGTTTGGCGAAAATCGGGTCCAGGTGCAAGGAGAAATCCTTGCTGTCCATGCGCAACTCGCCCTGGCCGAGGTCGCCCGTGAGGCTGCCGCTGACGTTACGGGCCGCCGGCGCACCGTGATAGGCGTTGAAACCGACCCGCTCCAGATTGGTGGCAAAACTCAGGCGCTGGTCGCCCACAGCCTGGGGCCGGTAATCGAGCAGGACATTGCGCAGTGTGCCGGTAACCTTGAGGTTGTCGATGACCACCGCGACTTTTTCCGGGATCGGCACCAGGGCGTCGAGCACCGGCGTCAGCGGGGTCAGGTCGAGGCGGTCGGCCTGTACCTGCCAACGCTCCTCGGTTTTCTCGGTGGCCGCGGTTTGCTTGAGTTGCAGGTGGGATTCCCAGCGGGTCGGCCCCAGGTTCATCGCCAGGGAATCGACCTTCACCTCAAAGCCCTGGGCACTGCGCTGGAACCAGGCGTTGAGGGCCAGGTTCTGGAGCGCCACGGGGCTGCGCTCGGCGTAGGCTCCTTTGACTTGCGGCGCATTGAGGCGGGCCACCGCGCTCTGCACGGTACCCTGGCTCCAGTTCAACCAGAACTCGCCTCCGGCCTTGAGCTCGGCAAACCGCCATTGCCGGGTCAGGCGCGCCGGCAGCCAGCGCGACCAATCGCTCTGCGGCAGGCTCAGGTAGACATCCGCCGCGCCTTCACGCCATTGCCCGGCACGCACCTGGGTACGCAGGTTCAGCGCCAGTGGCTGGCCATCGGGCAGGGTCAGGCGTGCATCGAGGCGCTGGCGGCTAGTGCCTGTTTTCAGGCTCAGGCCGACGTAAGTGAGGGTCAGGGGGGCTTCGGCGAACGGCTGCAAAGTGACTTGGCTGTCGAGCACCGACAGCCGCGAGATCATTTGCAGGCGATTGAACAACTGCTCCGGGTCCAGCGGTTGGTCGTCGCGCACCGGCAGGCCTTCGAGGGCCCACTTGCCGTCCTGGTCTTCCTTGAGGTTGAGCTTCAAACCATCGAGTTGCAGGTGGGCGATGCGCACTTCCCGCGCCAACAGGCTGGCCCACAGGTCGGGCACTACGCGCACCTGGTCCAGGTGCAGGGCGTTGCTGCCCTCCCCCAGCACCACGTCATGGGCTTGCAGGATCGGCGCCAGGCCACTCCAGGTGCCCTCCAGGCTGGCGATGTGCAATGGCATCGCCAACGCAGCGCGGCCCTTGGCCTCGACCTCGGCGCGGTATTCGGCCACCAGGGGAATGAGCTCGCGGCCCAGGCTGACGTAGAGCGCAACCAGCACCAACAGCAGCGCACATAGCCCCAGGCCCCAGCGGGTCAGTGCAGCGAAAAAGCGTATTAGACGCTCCATGTCGGGTGGCTCCCATGGCGGTGGTCAGGCAAAACGCTGGAGGCAGCCGCTATTGCGAAAAGTAAAGCACGCGGCTTCAGAGCAGCACCACGTCGTATTGTTCCTGGGAATACATGGTTTCGACCTGAAAACGTATGGTTCGCCCAATAAAGCCTTCCAGTTCCGCGACGTTGCCGGACTCTTCGTCCAGCAAACGGTCCACGACTTTCTGGTTGGCCAGGACGCGATAGCCTAACGCTTGATAGGCCCGGGCCTCGCGTAGGATTTCTCTGAAAATCTCATAACAAATGGTTTCCGGGGTCTTCAACTTACCGCGCCCCTGGCAACTGCTGCACGGCTCGCACAGCACCTGCTCCAGGCTTTCGCGGGTGCGTTTGCGGGTCATCTGCACCAGCCCCAGCTCGGTGATGCCGATGATGTTGGTCTTGGCGTGGTCGCGCTCCAGCTGTTTTTCCAGGGTGCGGATCACCTGGCGCTGGTGCTCTTGGTCTTCCATGTCGATGAAGTCGATGATGATGATCCCGCCCAGGTTGCGCAGGCGCAGTTGCCGGGCAATGGCGGTGGCGGCTTCCAGGTTGGTCTTGAAGATCGTCTCTTCCAGATTGCGATGGCCGACAAAGGCCCCCGTGTTGACGTCGATGGTGGTCATCGCTTCGGCCGGGTCCACCACCAGGTAGCCGCCGGACTTGAGCGGCACCTTGCGCTCCAAGGCTTTCTGGATCTCGTCTTCGACGCCATAGAGGTCGAAAATCGGCCGCTCGCCGGGGTAGTGCTCCAGGCGATCAGCGATCTCAGGCATCAATTCGGCGACGAACTGCGTGGTTTTCTGGAACGTTTCCCGCGAGTCGATGCGGATCTTCTCGATCTTCGGGCTGACCAGATCGCGCAGCGTGCGCAGGGCCAGGCCCAGGTCTTCGTAGATCACATTGGGTGCGCCGCTGGTCTTGATCTGCGCGTCGATCTGGTCCCACAGGCGCCGCAAGTAGCGGATGTCCATGAGGATTTCTTCGGCGCCGGCACCCTCGGCGGCAGTGCGCAGGATAAAACCGCCCGCTTCCTTGATGCCTTCCTGGGCCACGCAATCGCTGACCACTTGCTTGAGGCGCTCGCGCTCGGCTTCGTCTTCGATCTTCAGGGAAATGCCGACGTGGGCGGTGCGCGGCATGTACACCAGGTAGCGGGACGGGATCGATAGTTGGGTCGTCAACCGGGCGCCCTTGGAGCCGATCGGGTCCTTGGTGACCTGCACCACCAGGCTCTGCCCCTCATGGACCAGGGCGCTGATGCTCTCCACTGCCGGGCCTTCGCGCATGGAAATTTCCGAGGCGTGAATGAACGCGGCGCGGTCCAGGCCAATGTCCACGAACGCTGCCTGCATGCCCGGCAGGACCCTGACCACTTTGCCTTTATAGATGTTGCCGACGATCCCACGCTTTTGTGTGCGTTCGACGTGAACTTCTTGCAGGACACCGTTTTCAACCACCGCCACGCGCGATTCCATCGGCGTGATGTTGATTAGAATCTCTTCGCTCATGGCAGGATCTCGTTCAGGCATGTTCACGATAATGGCCGTATCAGTCTGGGACGGCGCTTAGCGCACTGTAAGGTTTTGCCAACAGGGTATGCCGAATTGGCCGAGCAGCTCGTAGGTTTCGCACAAGGGCAGGCCCACAACCGCAGAATAGCTGCCGCTGACCCCCGCCACGAACACCGCGCCTAACCCTTGAATCCCATAGCCACCGGCCTTATCGCACGGTTCGCCGCTGGCCCAGTAGGCCGCTGCCTCGGCCTCGCCAATGGGGCGAAAGCGCACCAGGCTGCGCACCACACGCGCATCGCAGCGGCCACCATCCTCGACGGCCACGGCGGTGAGAACTTCATGCTCGCGCCCGGACAACGCCATCAGCATGGCCCGCGCATCGAGTTCGTCCGCAGGTTTGCCCAGAATCCGCCCATCGAGCACCACCGCCGTGTCGGCTCCCAGCACGCAGAAGTCGCCCTCGCCCACAGCGCCGCGACCGGCCCGGGCCTTGCCGCGCGCCAAGCGCTCGACATAGGCCGCAGGGGGTTCGTCTGCCAGGGGAGTTTCATCGATATCGGCGCCGATGACGCGGAATGCCACGCCGATCTGCGTCAGTAATTCGCGCCGACGCGGGGAGCCAGAGGCCAGATAAAGCGGTTTCATCAAGACATCTCCCTAACGAGGTACGGGCAAATGCCTGACCGAATCAATTGATTTTGTAGCGTCGGCTCAAGCCCCGCAGGCCGAAGCTGATCCAGGGCCAGAGCAAGGCACTGACCAAGGCCGGAAGCACCAGCGCCAATGTCGGCTGGCGGTTGCCGGTCAAGGCACTGAGCCACAGTTGCACCAGTTGCGCCAGACCGAAGATCACCAGGATCACCAGGCTCTGCTGCCACATCGGGAACATGCGCAGCCGCTGTTGCAGCGACAGCACCAAGAACGTAATCAGGGTCAGGATCAGGGCGTTCTGCCCCAGCAGGGTGCCGTACAGCACATCTTCGGTCAGCCCCAGGCAAAACGCGGTGACCATGCCGACCTTGTGGGGCAGCGCCAGCGACCAGAACGCCAGGAGCAGCGCCAGCCACAGTGGACGCAGGATTTCCATGAATTGGGGCAGAGGCGAAATGCTGAGCAGTAGACCGATAGCGAAGGTCAGCCAGACCATCCAACCATTGCGCAAATGTGTACCTGCCATTTATTGCCTCTGCCCTGTGGGGGCCGTCGGGGCCGCGGTAGGTGGCTTGGCGGCAGCAGGCGTGGCCGGCTTGACCGCGTGTGCGGGTGATGGAGCGGTGGTCGCGGCGGGCAGCGGGGCTGGCGCGACGAGTGCCGACGGGGCGACCGGTTTGGGCACGGTGGCCGGCACGACAGGCGCAACACCGCTTTGCTGATCCTCGGCTTCCTGCGCCTGGGCGGCGTCGTTGGCGCGCTCCTCGGCAGTGCGGTTGTCACTGAACACCAGCAGCAGGTAACGGCTGCGGTTGAGTGCTGCCGTCGGCACGGCGCGGACAATGGCGAAAGGCTGACCGGAGTCGTGGATGACTTCCTTGACCGTCGCCACCGGATAACCTGCCGGGAACCGCTGGCCGAGGCCGGAGCTGACCAACAGGTCGCCTTCCTTGATGTCGGCGGTGTCGGCCACATGGCGCAACTCCAGGCGTTCCGGGTTGCCGGTACCGCTGGCAATCGCCCGCAGGCCATTGCGGTTGACCTGCACGGGAATGCTGTGGGTGGTATCGGTCAGCAGCAGCACGCGGGAGGTGTAGGGCATCAACTCGACCACTTGGCCCATCAGGCCACGGGCATCGAGCACCGGTTGGCCGAGGACCACGCCATCGCGCTCGCCCTTGTTGATGACGATGCGGTGGGTGAAGGGGTTGGGGTCCATGCCGATCAACTCGGCCACTTCGACCTTCTCGTTGACCAGCGCCGAGGAGTTGAGCAACTCGCGCAGACGCACGTTCTGCTCGGTGAGGGCGGCAAGTTTCTGCATGCGGCCCTGCAACAGCAGGTTCTCGGTCTTGAGTTTTTCGTTTTCGGCGACGAGTTCGGTGCGGCTGCCAAACTGGCTGGCAACGCCTTGCCATAGCCGTTGCGGCAGGTCGGTGATCCAGTAGGACTGCATCAACACCAGCGACATTTGACTGCGCAGCGGCTTGAGCACGGTGAAGCGGGCATCGACCACCATCAGGGCTACCGACAGCGCGGCCAGCACCAGCAGGCGTACGCCCAGTGAAGGGCCCTTGGCAAAAAGCGGTTTAATAGGCCGCTCCTCCCAGGCAAAGGTTCTCGTTGTTCATACGGTTTCAAACCGGCCTGGATGCAGATTGACAGAAGATAAACGCAACAGGCAGCACTGCAAAGTGCTGCCTGCGCGGTAACAGCGTAGGTGCTTCCGGCGAGATCACTCGCTGGAAAGCAGATCCATGGTGTGCTTATCCATCATCTCCAACGCCCGACCACCGCCGCGCGCCACGCAGGTCAGCGGGTCTTCGGCAACGATCACCGGCAGCCCGGTTTCCTGGGCCAGCAGCTTGTCCAGGTCACGCAGCAACGCGCCGCCACCGGTCAGCACCAGGCCACGCTCGGCGATGTCGGAAGCCAGTTCCGGCGGCGATTGCTCAAGGGCGCTTTTCACGGCCTGAACGATAGTAGCCAGGGACTCTTGCAGCGCTTCCAGCACTTCATTGGAGTTCAGGGTGAAGGCACGCGGCACGCCTTCGGCCAGGTTGCGGCCGCGCACATCGACTTCGCGCACTTCGCCGCCCGGGTAGGCAGTACCGATTTCCTGCTTGATGCGCTCGGCGGTCGATTCACCGATCAGGCTGCCGTAGTTGCGGCGCACGTAGGTGATGATCGCTTCGTCGAAACGGTCGCCGCCGACCCGTACCGATTCGGCATACACCACACCGTTGAGGGAGATCAGCGCGATTTCAGTGGTACCACCGCCGATATCGACGACCATCGACCCACGTGCCTCCTCAACCGGCAGGCCGGCACCGATGGCCGCAGCCATTGGCTCTTCGATCAGGAATACTTCGCGAGCACCGGCGCCGAGGGCCGACTCACGGATGGCACGACGCTCAACCTGGGTGGATTTGCAAGGAACGCAGATCAACACGCGCGGGCTAGGCTGCAGAAAGCTGTTTTCGTGAACTTTGTTGATGAAGTACTGGAGCATCTTCTCGCAGACGCTGAAGTCGGCGATCACGCCGTCCTTCATCGGACGAATGGCGGCAATGTTGCCAGGTGTGCGGCCCAGCATACGCTTGGCCTCGGTGCCGACGGCAACGACACTTTTCTGGTTGCCATGGGTACGAATGGCCACAACCGATGGCTCATTCAGGACGATACCGCGCTCACGCACGTAAATAAGGGTGTTGGCAGTGCCCAGGTCAATGGAAAGATCGCTGGAAAACATGCCACGCAGTTTCTTGAACATGGGAAAGGGACCCTAGGCAACGCGTGGGTAAAAAAGTGCGGCAAACTCTAACAACGACAGGGATTTTGGGCAAGGCGCCAATATGTTAAATTGACCGCTTTTCTGTGCACCAACCCCCACAATCGCGGCCATATGACCGTAGAAATGCGGTAGTGTTCCGACAATCTAACACACGGACAGCATCCGTTCTGTTTTCCACTGGAGAATCCCATGGCGCTTGAACGCTCCGACGTGGAAAAAATCGCTCATCTGGCCTGCCTTGGCCTGAATGAAGTCGATCTTCCACACATCACTTCGGCCCTGAACAGCATTCTCGGGCTGGTCGACGAAATGCAGGCTGTCGACACCGACGGCATCGAGCCACTGGCCCACCCACTGGAAGCCAGCCAACGCCTGCGTGCAGATGTCGTGACCGAGTCCAATCACCGCGAGGCCTATCAGGCCATCGCGCCAGCGGTCGAGAACGGCCTGTACCTGGTTCCGAAAGTCATCGACTAAAGGGAAAGAGCCTGCAATGCATCAATTGACTCTGGCCGAGATCGCCCGCGGTCTTGCCGACAAGAAATTCTCCTCTACCGAGCTGACCTGCGAGTTGCTGGCGCGTATCGCCAAGCTTGATCCGCAGCTCAACAGTTTCATCAGCCTCACCCAGGACTTGGCCCTGAGCCAGGCCAAGGCCGCCGACACCCGGCGCGCCAACGGTGAGAGCGGCGCCCTACTCGGCGCGCCGATCGCCCATAAAGACCTGTTCTGCACCCAGGGCATCCGCACCAGTTGCGGCTCCAAGATGCTCGACAATTTCAAGGCCCCTTACGACGCCACCGTCGTCGCCAAGCTGGCCGCGGCCGGCGCCGTGACCCTGGGCAAGACCAACATGGACGAATTCGCCATGGGGTCGGCCAACGAGTCGAGCTACTACGGCGCGGTGAAAAACCCGTGGAACCTGGAACACGTGCCCGGCGGTTCGTCCGGGGGTTCGGCCGCTGCCGTGGCAGCGCGCCTGTTGCCGGCCGCCACCGCCACCGACACCGGCGGCTCGATCCGCCAACCGGCGGCGTTCACCAACCTCACCGGCCTGAAACCGACCTACGGTCGCGTTTCGCGCTGGGGCATGATCGCCTACGCCTCCAGCCTCGACCAGGCCGGCCCGCTGGCCCGCACCGCGCAAGACTGCGCGATCCTGCTGCAAGGCATGGCCGGTTTCGACCCGCAGGACTCCACCAGCATCGACGAGCCCGTGCCGGACTACAGCGCCAGCCTGAACACCTCGCTCAAGGGCCTGCGCATCGGCGTACCGAAGGAATACTTCAGCGCCGGCCTCGACCCGCGTATCGCCGAGTTGGTGCACAACAGCATCAAGGAGCTGGAGAAACTCGGCGCCGTCATCAAGCACATCAGCCTGCCGAACAACCAGCACGCGATTCCTGCCTATTACGTGATCGCCCCGGCCGAAGCCTCCTCCAACTTGTCGCGCTTCGATGGCGTACGGTTCGGCTACCGCTGTGAAGACCCCAAAGACCTCACCGACCTCTACAAGCGCTCGCGCGGCGAAGGTTTCGGCGCCGAAGTGCAGCGCCGGATCATGGTCGGCGCCTACGCCCTCTCGGCCGGCTACTACGACGCCTATTACCTCAAGGCCCAGAAAATCCGGCGCCTGGTGAAAAACGACTTCATGGCAGCCTTTGCAGAAGTCGATGTCATCCTCGGCCCGACCACGCCCAACCCGGCCTGGAAACTCGGCGCCAAGAACGACGACCCGATCGCCGCGTACCTGGAAGACTTCTACACCATCACCGCCAACCTCGCGGGCCTGCCAGGCCTGTCGATGCCGGCCGGTTTCGTCGATGGCCTGCCGGTGGGCGTGCAACTGCTGGCGCCGTACTTCCAGGAGGGGCGTCTGTTGAACGTCGCCCACCAGTATCAGTTGAACACTGACTGGCACACCCGCACCCCGACAGGCTTCTGAGGAGAAACACATGCAATGGGAAGTCGTGATCGGGCTGGAGATTCATACCCAGCTCGCCACCCAATCGAAGATTTTCTCCGGTAGCGCCACCACGTTCGGCGCAGAGCCCAACACCCAGGCCAGCCTCGTAGACCTGGGCATGCCTGGCGTGCTGCCGGTGCTGAACCAGGAAGCGGTGCGCATGGCGGTGATGTTCGGCCTGGCAATTGATGCCGAGATCGGCCAGCACAACGTGTTCGCGCGCAAGAACTACTTCTACCCAGACCTGCCCAAGGGCTACCAGATCAGCCAGATGGAACTGCCGATCGTCGGCAAGGGCCACCTGGACATCGCCCTTGAAGACGGCACGGTCAAGCGCGTCGGCATCACCCGCGCACACCTGGAAGAAGACGCCGGCAAGAGCCTGCACGAAGAATTCAACGGCGCCACCGGCATCGACCTGAACCGCGCCGGTACGCCGCTGCTGGAAATCGTCTCCGAGCCGGACATGCGCAGCGCCAAGGAAGCCGTCGCCTACGTCAAGGCGATCCACGCCCTGGTGCGCTACCTGGGCATTTGCGATGGCAACATGGCCGAAGGCTCGCTGCGTTGCGACTGCAACGTGTCCATCCGGCCCAAGGGCCAGGTCGAGTTCGGCACCCGCTGCGAGATCAAGAACGTCAACTCGTTCCGCTTCATCGAGAAGGCGATCAACACCGAAGTGCGTCGCCAGATCGAACTGATCGAGGACGGCGGCAAGGTGATCCAGCAAACGCGCCTGTACGACCCGAACAAAGACGAAACCCGCGCCATGCGCAGCAAGGAGGAAGCCAACGACTACCGTTACTTCCCCGACCCGGACCTGTTGCCGGTGGTCATCGAGGACTCGTTCCTGCGTGACATCCGCGCCACCCTACCGGAATTGCCGCCGCAAAAACGCGAGCGCTTCCAGGAGCAGTTCGGCCTGTCGGTCTACGACGCCAGCGTGCTGGCCACCAGCCGCGAGCAAGCGAACTACTTCGAGCAAGTGGTGAGCATCGCCGGCGACGCGAAACTGGCCGCCAACTGGGTCATGGTCGAGTTGGGCAGCCTGCTCAACAAGCAAGGCCTGGAAATCGACGAAGCGCCGGTCAGCGCCGAGCAACTGGGCGGCATGCTGCTGCGGATCAAGGACAACACCATCTCCGGCAAAATCGCCAAGACCGTGTTTGAAGCCATGGCCGCCGGCGAAGGCAGCGCGGACGAGATCATCGACAAGCGCGGCCTCAAGCAGGTGACCGACAGCGGCGCGATCAGCGCGGTGCTGGACGAAATGCTCGCGGCCAACGCCGAGCAGGTCGAGCAGTACCGCGCGGCGGACGAAGCCAAGCGCGGCAAGATGTTCGGTTTCTTCGTCGGCCAGGCCATGAAAGCCTCCAAGGGCAAGGCCAACCCGCAACAGGTCAACGAACTGCTCAAAAGCAAGCTCGAAGGCTGACCTCTGTAGGGGCCGGGTATTCCCGGCCCCTACAGCATTTGCTTGGGGGATACCTTGCATGAAGCGCCTCCTGGGCCTACTGGCCCTGTTCTCTGTCCTCGCGGGTTGCGCCAGCGGCGTGATCGACCCCGACGGCTACGATAAAACCGGCACCGCCTCCTACTACGGCGCCAAACACCACGGCAAACGCACCGCCAGTGGCGAACCCTTCGACCAGCACGCCCTGACCGCCGCCCACCGCCAGCTCCCTTTTGGCACCCGGGTCAAGGTCACCAATGTGAACAACGACAAAACCGTGGTGGTACGCATTAACGACCGCGGCCCCCATGTACGCGGGCGCCTGATCGACCTGTCCCGCGCGGCGGCGCAGCAACTGGGCATGCTGCGCAGCGGCACCGCTCGCGTGCGCGTGCAAGCCCTGAACAACTGACAGCGGAGCCCCGGCCATCCTCGGATTAAGCGCGTTACCCCTCATCAGCCTGCTGCAATTGCTCGGCGGGTTGCTGTTGCTGCTGGTCGGCGCCGAACTGCTGGTACGCGGCGCCGTGCGCCTGGCCGCGCGCCTGAAGGTGCGCGCCCTGATAATCGGCCTGAGCATCGTCGCCTTCGGCAGCAGCGCGCCGCAAATGGCGGTCAGCCTGCAAGCTACCCTCTCGCAGAACACCGACATCGCGGTGGGCAGCGTGATCGGCGGGAGCATTTTCAACGTGCTCGTCACTCTGGGGTTTTCCGCTCTCATCATTCCGCTGCGGGTCTCGCGGCAATTGGTGCGCCTGGAAATCCCCCTGATGATCGGCGCCAGCCTGCTGGTGTTTGCCCTGGCCTGGAATGAAGAACTGACGCCCCTCGATGGTCTCGCTTTGCTGACCGCCCTGGTGCTGTACCTGGGGTTGCTGCTGCGCCGATCACAGCACTCGACCCACCCCTACCCCACGCCCGGTGAAACCACACCCTGGTTTGGCAGTTTGCTGCTGATGTTCGGCGGGCTGCTTCTATTAGCGTGCGCCGGGCACTTGCTGTTGAACGCGGCGGTCGAGGTGGCGACCGACCTGGGCCTGTCGGAACGGGTGATCGGCCTGACCGTGGTCGCGGTCGGCACTTCGTTGCCGCAACTGGCCACCTCGCTGATTGCCGCCCTGCGCGGCCAGCGCGATATCGCAGTGGGCAACGTGATCGGCAGCAACCTGTTCAACCTGCTGGGGGTACTGGGCTTCACCGCCCTGGTGGCGCCCACGCCGCTGTCAGTCTCGCCCAATGCCCTGGCTTTCGACCTGCCGGTGTTGCTGGGCGTGGCGCTGCTGTGCCTGCCGGTGTTCTATTCCGGCTACCGCATCACCCGCGCCGAAGGCCTGTTGTTTCTGTGCCTGTACCTGGCCTACGGGCTGCATGTGGTGTCGTTCACCACCGGCATGCCCCTGGCGGGCAAGCTGGAACACTTGATGCTGTTTTACGTTCTGCCGGCGCTCCTGGCGTTTTTGCTGTTCACGTCCGTGCGCGCCTGGCGCCGCCAACACCACAAGAGGGAATCGCAATGACCGAGAACAAAAAGACCGGCCTGGACATGCGCCGCCAGGTAATGGGCGACGCCTTTGTCGACCGTGCCCTGGGCAACGCCACCGAGTTCACCCAGCCACTGCAGGATTTCGTCAACGACCACGCCTGGGGCGGGGTGTGGAACCGCGAGGGCCTGCCCCTCAAGACCCGCAGCCTGATTACCCTCGCCACCCTCACTGCCCTCAAGTGCCCGCAGGAACTCAAGGGCCACGTGCGCGGGGCGCTGAACAATGGTTGCAGCGTCGAAGAAATCCGCGAAACCCTGCTGCACTGCGCGGTGTATGCCGGCGTACCAGCCTGCATCGACGCCTTTCGCGCGGCCCAGGAAGTGATCGAAGCCTACCCGAATACTTGAATCCCTGACGGGCCGGCGCCAGGCAACTTGCGCCCGCCCGCCACAACTACCGATTCATATCTGGCAAATCATTAGTCATACCCCAAGTCACCCGCAAATAGCTTACTGGCTGCCCTTAAAAGACTTGCCGGCGAATATTCTCATGACTAAAACAAGGCGGCGGCAAAAACTGAGTGCAACACCTGACCTTTCCGGTACGGTGTTGCCCCTATGTCTTATTCCGAACTCAGCGTTGAAGAACGCGCCACCATTCAAATCGCTCGTGCCCAAGCGTTCAGCCTG